>DATHLY010000064.1:0-5006 GCA_035487655.1 Rhizomicrobium sp.
CAACACCGCCAACACCGGAGAGATCGTGGTGGCGCTTGTCGACGACAATGAAGCAACCTTGAAGCGGCTGCGGCGGCGCGGCGACTCCATCGCTCTGGAGGCCGCCAACCCAGCCTATGAAACCCGCCTCTATGGCGCCGACCGCGTCAAGGTGCAGGGTAAGCTGGTGGGATTGATAAGGCGGTACTGAACGGCGGTCCCTCGCTAATCTGAAACAGGATGACGCATGCCCAGCCCAGCCCCTTGACAGCGGAATAACGTGTATATACACTTATTGGATGAACCGCCACCAAGACATTGCCGACTGCCAAAATTGTCTTTGCCTGGCCTCGCGCAGCGCCGCGCGGGCGATTACAGCCGCCTTTGACCGGCAACTGCGTCCCCATGGCATCCGCGCCACCCAATTCACGCTTTTGACCAGCTTGATGCTGATGGGGGAAACCTCCATCACCGTACTGGCAGAGTTTTTGGGCATGGACCGCACCACCCTCACCCGCAATGTCGCCCTTCTGGATACCAATGGCTGGGTAAAGACCCGGACCGGAGACAAGGATGGGCGCGCGCATATCGTGTCGGTCACCGGCGCCGGCGAAAAGATAGTCCACAAGGCGCTGCCCGCCTGGCGCGCGGCCCAGGCGGATGTGGCGCAAGCCATTGGTCCGGCCGGAGTCGCGGCCATGCATCGGCTGGCGCGCACCGAGATATCCTGACAAGCGAAGGACGCCCATCACCATCATCGGTTCGGCATAATAGGTGTAACTACACTCAAGGAGGCCATAATGTTGGATATTATCGGAACAATCTCGGGCATGACGGCGATCGCGATCAGTCTGGTGGCGATGGCCAGCATCCTGCCCCTGTCTTTTCGGCAAAAACTCGCGTTGGGCGGTGCCGCCGGCGTTTGGATCGGTCTTGCCAGCGGGCTCGCCGCCGCAGGTGATCTGACCTTTTCATCCCAGCGTCCCGTGCCGCTGATCGGCGTTTTCTTCATGCTTCCGCTTCTGGCGGCATTCCTCGCCTGGCGCTTCTTCCCCAAGGTACGCGCCGCCCTGCTGGCGATCCCCACACAGCTTCTGATCGGATTGAACACCGCCCGTGTGTTAGGCGCGCTGTTCCTGTTCCTGGCCGCCGCCGGACGGCTCAGCGGACCCTTTCCCTATTTCGCAGGCCTGGGCGATGTCATCACCGGTGCGGAAGCGCTCCCCCTCGCGCTTCTGGTGGCACGCAACGGGCTCCGTCATAACCGGTTGATCGCAGCCTGGAACGCTTTCGGCGCGCTGGATTTATTCGTGGCGGTGGGGCTCGGTTTGACGTCTGCACAGGGAAGTCCATTGCAACTGATCCACACCGGTGTCGGCTCGATGGCCATGCAATATTTGCCCTTTGCTCTGGTCCCCACTGTGCTCGTGCCCTTCTTCCTGATCACCCATGGAATCGTGGCCGCCCAACTCCTGGCACGCCGCACCATAGATCGTCGGGCCAACCTGCAGATGGCCGGCGCCTTGCGATAACTCAGTGCCCTGCAACCCATGGCCGTTCGCCGCGCAACGCGCGCACACTGACGGCCGTGGGTGTCGGCAACAAGGTCACCCGCCAACCCTCGCCTGCTTGCGCCGTTTTTTGGTCGATCACCACTGCCGGGCCTCTGCAATGGACGGCTTGGGCTGCGCTGATCACGATCCGGGCCCGGGCACAATCCTCCTCCAACGCTTCCGGCCGCAGCGAAACGGCAATCAGCGCCGGGCTATTCGTCACGCAGCCCTGCCCGTCGCAAGAGAGGCCTGGCATGCCCACCGCATCGGCAATGTCGCGCCCGTCGCCGTCGCGTCTCAGCCAATCGCGGGCAGCGAATTTGTCGGACGGCTTGCGCACAAAATGCAGCAGGCCGTCCTGGCTGCGAATGGCGACCGTGGTGGCATTGGGCGCCACCAGCATATCGGGTAATGGCGCGAAGTAAGCCAGGCCTGTGCCCGCAAGCAGCGGCGCCAATCCCCACCAGCGCCAGGTCTCGCGCCAGATCGCCAGCCACAGTCCGCCCAGCGAGATCAATAGCAACGCCGATGGCGGCATGGCGGGCGCCAGTGACACCGCGCCCGGCAAGCTCGATACCCAGCGCCCCATCGCCAGCATCACCGCTATGCCTTGCTTCAGGAGATCCAGCGCAAATCCTTCCAGGCCCAACGGCATCAACGCGACCGAGAGAGCCGCCGCCGGCATCACCCAGAAGCCCATCACCGGCATGGCGATCAGATTTCCCAAAACCGCATAATGGGTGGCGCGGTCGAAATGAAACATCGCGAACGGCAAAGTGGCCAAGCTTCCCACCAGGCTGGTCATGGCCACGCCACGGATGTAGCGATAGAGCGCCCCGCGCGGCTTGAGCCGCTCGCGCTGCAGTTCCCACTCCGCCACCGCCACGAGGCCCGCCACCGCCGCGAACGACATTTGGAATCCGGGCTCGGTGATCGCCTCGGGACGCAGCAAAAGCAGTATGGCGGCCGCCAGCCCAAGGCTGCGCATGGATAGCGCCGGCCGGTCCAGCAATATCGCCGCCATCACCATTGCCAGCATGACAAAGGCACGCACCGCCGAGGGCGCCGCGCCACTGATCAACAAATAGAAGATGCTCGCCGC
Source organism: Rhizomicrobium sp. (assembly GCA_035487655.1). Taxonomy (GTDB): domain Bacteria; phylum Pseudomonadota; class Alphaproteobacteria; order Micropepsales; family Micropepsaceae; genus Rhizomicrobium. The sequence continues at coordinate 2,635 of DATHLY010000064.1, forward strand.
CAGCGCGCATGCCGCCGCCCACTTCTTGATCGGAGTGCGCAGCGCAATTGCCGGGATCGCCGCCAGCAACGCGCGCAGCAGCCAGAATATGCCGCCGCCCATCAGCGCCATGTGCAATCCGGCAATCGCCAGCACATGGGCGAGACCGGCATCACGCAAAGCCTGCTCATCTTCCTCGCTGATACCGCCGCGCTCGCCGGTGATCAGGGCCGAGGCGACGCCGCCCAGGCTGCCGGGAATGCCCGCCTGAATCCTATGGGTCATCGTCAGGCGCAAGTTCTCGACCTCCGCGCCGAGCCGTTCGAACAAGGTGGACGGTCGAGCCGGCGTGATCACATGCGCCCGGCCATAGGCGAAGCCCACCGCGCCGATGGATTGAAAGAACAGGCTGCGCCCCAAATCGCCGGCACCCGGCTCGCTGGGCGCGGGCGGGGTGTCCAGCCTGGCTGTCAGGCTGAGCCACTGGCCGGGCCGAAAGTCGGGTTGTTTGGCGGCGCGCAGCGCCACTCGCGCCCGCCGCAGCGCGGGCTGAAGGGCTCCGGAGTGGACGTCATCCAGCACCAATCTGACCCCCTGCTCGCGCGGCTCCAGCGACACGATGCGTCCCGTCAGATGCGCAACGACGGCATGACCCAGCACCGGCGTCTCGACGGTCCTTTCGCGCAGTTTCGCCAGGCCAAATCCCAATAGCAGCGCCGCCAGGAAAGCCATCAGCCATCGCATCCATCCCAGCGCCGCGAGGGTGGCCGCGGCAGCTGCCAGCGCCAACACCAAGACGGCACAAAAGAGAGAAGGTTCGACCGACAAGGCGAAATAGCCGCCACCGCCAATCCCCAAGGCCACAGATAGCCACAATGGCCAGCGGTCCTGCTCGGCCAAAAAATCCGCCTTCCAAAACACGGCCGTTCCCCGTGCCTCCTCCCTCCATGCGCATCGGCACTCTAACGATGGGTGGGTGCGGCGCTATAATACGTATGGACGCGTTCCAAACGGCGCCCATCGGCCCTTCGCCCGATAAACAAGGCGTTTGCCAAAGCGCGGGCGCTGCTCTAATTGCTCGGCCTATGCTGGAAAGACCCGTCCTGCGTTTCGCGCCCTCGCCCACAGGCATGCTGCATATCGGCGGCGCGCGCACCGCCTTGTTCAATTGGCTCTATGCCCGCCACACCGGCGGCACGTTCCTGTTGCGCATCGAAGACACTGACCGCGAGCGCTCCACGCCCGAAGCGGTGGCCGCCATCCTGAGCGGCATGACCTGGATGGGGCTGAATTGGGATGGCGACGTCGTCTACCAGTTCGCCCGCGCCGCGCGTCATCGCGAGGTGGCCGAAAAACTGCTGGCGAATGGCAAAGCCTATCGCTGCTACGCCACTGCCGAAGAACTGACCCAGATGCGCGAAGAGCAAAAGGCGGCCGGCAGACCCATGCGCTATGACGGCCGCTGGCGAGATCGCACGCCCGGCCCTGAACAAGAAGGCAAACCCTTTGTGGTGCGGTTGAAGGCACGGCAGGAAGGCGAGACCATCGTAAAGGACGTCGTGCTGGGCGATGTACGCTTCGAAAACAGCCAATTGGATGACATGGTGCTGCTGCGCTCGGACAGCACACCCACCTATATGCTGGCGGTGGTGGTGGACGATCTGGACATGGGGGTCACCCATGTGATCCGCGGCGCCGATCATCTCAACAATGCCGCGCGCCAGCTGCAATTGATCGAAGCGATGGGGGCGCCCATGCCGGTCTATGGTCATCTGCCGCTGATCAACGGTCCCGATGGCGCCAAGCTGTCCAAGCGTCACGGCGCGCTGGCGGTCGAGGCCTATCGCGACATGGGTTATCTGCCGGAGACCATGCGCAACTATTTGCTGCGGCTGGGCTGGAGTCATGGCGATGACGAGATCATCTCCACCGAACAGGCCATCCAATGGTTCAATTTCGAATCCATCGGCAAGAGCGCGGCGCGGATGGATTACAAAAAACTGGACAATCTCAACGGCCACTATATCCGCGCCACGCCCGACGCCAGCCTGGTGGCGGAGGTCACCGCCTTCTTGTCGCGTGAAACGCCGCCGCGCGTCTTGTCCATGACCGCGCGCCAGCGCCTTCAGGCCGCCATGCCGCTGTTAAAAGAGCGCGCCAAGACCTTGGTCGAACTGATCCAGGGCGCAGAATTCCTGTTTAACGACGGCCCCCGCGCCTTGGACGAGGCCGCCGCGAAGCTGCTGACACCGGACGGCCGCGCGACCCTGGCCGCGGTCCTGCCCCGGCTTGAGGCGACCGACTGGAGGGGACCGGGGCTGGAATCCGCCGTCCGGGCCTTTGCCGAGGAAAGAGGCCTTAAGCTCGGTCAGGTGGCTCAGCCCTTGCGCGCC
>DATHLY010000065.1:0-9050 GCA_035487655.1 Rhizomicrobium sp.
CCGGCGGCCAGAGCTATCCAGCCGATATTGTGCTCGTGGGGATCGGCGTTATCCCTTGCGACGAGTTGGCAATCGCTGCGGGACTCGCATCGGAAGACGGCATCGTGGTGGATCAGAATGCCATGACCGGCGATCCTCAGATCTGGGCGGCGGGCGATTGCACCCGTCATGTGGGGCGTGAGGGCCATTACATCCGGCTGGAATGCGTGCAGAACGCCATCGACCAGGCCAAACATGCGGCGCTGGCGATGGTGGGCAAGCCCAAGACCTATAGCGAGGTTCCCTGGTTCTGGTCGGATCAGTATGACTTGAAGCTGCAGATCGCGGGGCTGGCGCGGGCAAGCGATCGGCTGGTTCTGCGCGGCGATCCGAAGGCGCGCAAGTTTGCGGTCTTTCATTTGCGCGACGGTGCGGTGGCGGCGGTGGAAGCGGTCAATGCCGCGCCGGAATATATGATCGGCAAGAAGTTTGTGGCGGAAGGCAAGAGGATTGCGCCGGAGACGCTGGCGGACATGTCGATCCCCATGAAGCAGATGGCCTGATGCCGGCAGACAAATACAAGGTCACTTATGTCGAGGAGAACGGCAAGGCACATGCCGTGGACGTGAGCGAAGGCTGGTCGCTCATGGAGGGGGCGGTCAAGCACCTGATCCCAGGCATCGACGCTGATTGCGGCGGAGCGTGCGCTTGTGCCACCTGCCAGGTCTATGTCGCGCCGGGCTGGGAAGAAAAGCTTCCGCCCAAGAGTGATATGGAAGAGACCATGTTGGACTTCGCTCCCGATGTCCGTCCCAACAGCCGGCTGTCCTGTCAACTGCGGATGACGGCGGCCTTGGACGGGATTGTCCTCAGCCTACCGAAATCGCAGCACTAACCTTGTCGTTGCTGCCCGACTTGTCCGAGCTATGACGGACTATCACAGAAACGCCGTTTTCCCGTCGGAGCTCTGCTCGGGACCATCGTCATGAATGCGGCGCGGCAGATGGCAACGCACCAGCGTGCCGCCGCCGGCCGCCGATTCAATCTCCACCCAGCCGTCATGCAACTCCAGGAAGCGGTTGACCAAAGCGAGCCCCAAGCCCGCGCCGGCGCGGCTGCCGGCTTGGCTCTTGGCAGAGAAACGCTCGAATACCGTGGCCTTCACTTCCGGCGCCAGGCCGGGTCCATTGTCGGCCACCGCGATCTGCACATCTTCGCCCAAGATCTTGGCTGATAGGGTGATGGTGCCGCCGCGCGGCGTGAACTTGAAGGCATTGGACAAAAGGTTGAACACGATCTGACGCAGGCGGCGCGCGTCCGCGAGGAACAGGCCGGAATCCTTGGCCACATCGACTTGGAGCGTGAGGCCGGTCTTGGCGGCCCAGTCGCGGGCATGGACCGCGATATCGTTAATCAGCTCAGCCAGATCGATGCGCTCCAGTTCCAACCGCAACGCTCCGGATTCCACCAGCGCCAGATCGAGAATGTCGTTGACCAGGCTCTTGAGCATATTACCGCCGGTCACGATGGCCTGGACATATTCGGATTGCTGGGAATTCAAGGGACCCGGCGCGCCACTGGCCAGATGTTCGGAAAAGCCAAGGATCGTGTTCAAGGGCGTGCGCAATTCGTAGGATACATGCTTGATGAAATCGGACTTGAGCCGGTCGGCCTCTTCCAAGCCCTCATTGCGGTCACGCAAGGCGCTTTCGATGCGGAAGCGATCGGTGACATCCTTGAAGGTCACCAGCGTGGCGCCGTCGGGAAGAGGCGAAGTGGACAAGGACAGAATGGAACGGTCGGAACGTTCGACATCGCCCAGGTCGCGCGCCGCCGCACGCGTCAAGATGGCCTGGATCAATTGATCCCAGATGGCGCTGTCGCCGAACCGGTCGCGCGAGAGCCCCGCGATGGTGCGTACATGCGGTTCGCCTTCCAGGTCCTCACGATCCAATTCCCAGATGCGGGCGAATGACGTGTTGTGAAGCTTGAGCTTGCCGTCGGGCCCGAACACCGCCACCCCCTCGCTGAGCGTGTCGAGGGAGGCCGATTGCACCTTGACCAGGGTGTTGTAGTCGCTTTGCAGGTTGATCCGGGCGGTGACATCTTCATACAGGAAGGTCAGTCCGCCAAAGGGATGCGGCTGGGTCACGACCCGGATGGTCTGGCCGCCAGGGATATGCCAGACCTCTTCCTCTGATTTTTCCCGCGCGGTATCGCTGTACAGCGCCAGTCGTGCCCGCTTCCAAGCCGGATAATCGCGCTGTTCGGGAAGCTTGCGGGCCTCGCGCAGCCGGTCGAGGATCTCGCCGTCGCCGGGATGCCTGTCGAGGAAACTTTCCGCCAAGCCCCAGAGCTTCACAAAAGCCTTGTTATAGAAGGAAAGCTTCTGATCCTTGCCGAAAATCGCCACCGCCGTCTGCAGCTTGTCCAAAGTGTCGGCATGGGCGTCGACATGCTGCTGCAGGCGGGCCTCGGCGGCCGCCACTTCGGTCACATCCATTGCCGTGCCGATCACGCCCGCGTCGCCCAGCGGAATTTCGGTGAAGGCCAGCGCCCGACGATGCCCGCCCACCACCGAAAAGCGCCGCGACTGCTGCATGGAGTTTTCGGTCCGTGCGCTGGCGGCGAGGTCGCGCTCGTTCTTGTCCAGCGCCGCCTGCTCGCGCCGGGCGGTCTCCAGATCCTTGGCGCCCGCGCCTCGGAGGAAGGCATGATTGCCCCAACTGAGGGCAAGGGCCTTGTCGCGCAGCCACACCGGAACCGGCAGCGCATCCAGGATCGCCCTATAGTCGGCGATCTGTTCGGAAGCCGCGACCTGCTCCTCCAGCCACACCGCCGCCATGCTGCCCACGGCGCGCCCGCGCGCCACGAGCAGGCGGCCATGGCTGTCATGAATTTTCATCTGGAACGCTGCACCGCGATCCGACAAACCGTCCAGCGCGGCCGACAGCGCCAGTGCGTCGGCGCCTTTCAAGCAGGACTGGAGCTGTTCATCGCCGCCGCCATAGGAAAACGGCCCCGACCCATCGCGCCCCCACACCAGAAGCGCTTCGCGGCCGGCATTGAGCAGCGCGTCGCGCTCACCCAAAGCCGCCTTGGTCCGGGTGCCCGCCTGGCGCAGGGCCCGGCGGAGCCGACCGGCCGAACGCTGTTCGGCCAGGGCCCACAGGCCCGCGGCGATGGCCAATGCCACGCCACCACAGGCCAGTCCCGACAGGACAATGAAGTGGCCGGTCTGGAATGTCTGACCGCTAAGTGGCGGATCGGCGGCAAAGGCGGGCAGGGGAAGGGTCCAAGGCGCGGCCGCGAGAAGCAGACCCCGCCAATGCCTCCCCATGGCCCCCGGCCCCTTACCCTGTCCCAACAACCTGGGACGCATGCCGCCAGCCCCCGTTAACCCGTCGCCTGTTAGGCGAATCACATATGAATCAATAAGATAGCTGCGATGAGCGAGTCCGCCTAGGGATTGTGGTTAATAAATTGCTAAAAGCGACATGCGGCATGAGACCCCAGATTTTGGGGGCTGTGAGCGAATTGTGGATTAAAATGTGAATCTCTTCAGGACGTTAAGGGTTTGAAGTCATTCGGGGCGTAAGCCCCGAATGACTTCAAACGGCGCAGGGCCGCGCGCGTCAGCGACTTGAGCGGCCCGAGCCAGGGACTGCTTGCAAATTCGCGACAAACGGCGCACGGCCGTGCGCGTCAGCGACTTGAGCGGCCCGAGCCGGGGACTTCCTGCAAATTCGCGACCCGAACATGACAGCTGTCAGCCACCCCGGAAGCAAAAAGGGCGCGCCGAAGCGCGCCCTCAAGGCTTATCGATAGGAAAGGCGATCAGTAGCGGTAGGTGTCCGGCTTGTAAGGCCCTGCCTTGGGAATTGAGATGTAATCGGCCTGCTTGGTCGAAAGCTCGGTCAGTTTGGCGCCGATCTTGCCGAGGTGCAGGCGGGCAACTTTCTCATCAAGCTGCTTGGGCAGGGTGTAAACCTTCTTCTCATACTTGCCCGGATTGGCGAACAGTTCGATCTGGGCCAGCGTCTGATTGGTGAAGGAGGCGCTCATCACAAAGCTGGGATGGCCCATGGCATTGCCCAGATTCACCAGCCGGCCTTCCGACAGAAGAATGATGCGCTTGCCGTCCGGGAATTCCACTTCGTCGACCTGTGGCTTCACATTGTGCCATTTGAAATTCTTGAGGCCCGCGACCTGGATCTCGCTGTCGAAGTGGCCGATGTTGCAGACGATGGCGCGGTCCTTCATGGCGCGCATATGCTCCACCGTGATCACGTCCACATTGCCGGTGGCGGTGACGAAGATGTCGGCTCTGGGCGCGGCGTCTTCCATGGTGACGACTCCATAGCCTTCCATGGCGGCCTGAAGCGCACAGATCGGATCGATTTCCGACACCATGACCCGGCAGCCGGCCTGGCGCAGAGAGGCGGCGGAGCCCTTGCCCACATCGCCGAAGCCCGCGACCATGGCGACCTTGCCCGCCATCATCACGTCGGTTCCGCGGCGAATGCCGTCCACCAGCGACTCGCGGCAGCCGTAAAGATTGTCGAACTTGGACTTGGTGACGCTGTCATTGACGTTGATGGCGGGGAACAGAAGCTTGCCGGCTTTTTCCATCAGATAGAGGCGGTGCACGCCGGTGGTGGTTTCCTCCGACACGCCCTTGATGTTCCTGGCGAGCTCGGCGAACCAGCCCGGCTTTTCCTTGAGGGTGCGCTTGATCAGCGCATAGAAGACTTCTTCCTCTTCATTTTCCGGCTTGTCGAGAAAGGCGGTGTCGCCCTTTTCGGCGCGCAGGCCGTGATGCACCAGCATGGTGGCGTCGCCGCCGTCATCCAGGATCATGTTAGGCGTTCCGCCATCGCCCCATTCCAGGATCTTGCTTGTGTAGTTCCAATATTCGGTGAGGCTTTCGCCCTTCACCGCAAACACCGGGATGCCGGCCGCGGCGATGGCGGCCGCGGCATGGTCCTGGGTCGAATAGATGTTGCACGACGCCCAGCGGATATCGGCGCCCAGCGCCCTCAGGGTCTCGATCAAGACCGCGGTCTGGATGGTCATATGCAAGGAGCCCGCGATGCGTGCGCCCTTTAATGGCTGCTTGGAGCCGTATTCGGCGCGAGTCGCCATCAGCCCCGGCATCTCAATCTCGGCGATGTTCAGCTCCTTGCGCCCCCAATCGGCGAGGCTGATGTCCTTGACGATGTAATCGCTGAAGATGCTGGCAGGGGCGGCGGACATGACGGGATTCCCTTGGTTTGCGGGGGTGCCTATAGCAGCCGAACAGGGGTCAGGCAAGGAACATATAAAGAAATATGCATATGATTATTTCCGCGTTGAAAAGGCTGGCTTTTTCATGAGTTCCGGCCAGAATTGCCCCATGTATTCCGGCAATTTCGCCATGCCCTATGATGCCCTGGACGTCGGCCTGCGTCTGCTGGCCGCCACTTTCATCGGCATGGGGCTGGGGTGGGAGCGGCTGCTGCGCGGCAAGCCCACCGGCATCCGCACATTGGGATTGGTGAGTTTCGCCGCCGCGCTGGTGGCATTGGCGCTCATGCACGCCAAGGGCATTGCGGACCATCCCGACGGCTTGGGCCGGGTGCTGCAAGGCGCGGTGCAGGGCGTGCTGGTCGGCATCGGTTTTCTGGGCGGCGGCGTGGTGCTGCGCGACACCGAGCTGCATAGGGTCTACAACCTGACCTCGGCGGCGGAAGTGTGGGCCGTGGCCGCGATGGGGCTTGCGACTGCGGTGGCGCCTTGGGCGATCGTGGGACTCGGGCTTATAATTTTCGTTCTGCTGATGATTGGGTTACGGATCGTCGAACAGAAGTTCAATCTCAAAGACCATCACGACTGATCAGGGCCCTTCTACCTTATACCCATCCTTGCGCAGCAGGGCCGGTACGCCCAGCGCCCCGCTGAGGTGACCGGCGCCTACGGTGACGAAGAAGACGTGCTTTTCCTTCAGCATGGCTTCGATCTGGGGCACCCACCGCCGGTTGCGGTCGTCCAGCAGCATCTTGCGGGCTTCGGGGAATTCATCCAGGTCGCCATTGATCAACTTGTCCAGCTTGGCCTGATCGCCGGCACCCCAGGCTTTGACCATGGGCTCGAGCTCGGCGGCGACATCGCGCAGGTCCTTGAGGCCGGATTCGAATTCCTGCACTTCCAGCGTGCGGTCATCGGGGGCCAGCAGCGCGAACTGTTCGGCGATGGTCTCCAGATAGCGCGCCTGCTTTTGATTCTTTTCGGCGTCCGCCATCAACACGGCGTCCACGCCACTGTCAGGCGCGAATTTCAGCTTGGCGATTTGGGCAAACATCAATTGCACGCCGGCCAGCCATGGACGCTCGCGTTCCACCATGGCGGCAGGCAAGCCGGAGGCTTTGACGGCGGCGTCGTAATCGGGAAGGGAGGCGGGATGAATCTGGCCGCGCAAACTCTGTCCATCGGGCAGAAATCCCTTCGCCTGGATCAGTGCATTAAGCTCGGTGATTGCCGATTGGTCCTGGGGAACCTCAAAGACAAAGACGTCGCTGCGTGACAGGCCGCGGACGATGGGTTGGGTGCGCCAATGCAGGTTTGGCGGCAGCACATGAATGGAGCCCAGCAGATAGACTTCGCCTTGCTCGCCCTGGATGTGCCACAGCGAGGGGAAGGCTTGGCGCTGGCTCAACGAAGGCTGGATTTGGGGTTGGGCGTGAAGCGGCCCGGGGGCAAGCTGTCCCAAAAACAACAACAGGGCTATCAAGGCATTTCTTATTTGAGGCATAGCACACCCACGGCAGTCACAATGGCCGATAGTATCGGCTGCGCCCGCACAAAGACATGGGTGGGTAGGCGAGCTTGAATTAATTTGACGCGATTGCAGCTGCCGCGTGAATTCTTCCTGCCGCGGACCGCGCGGACATAAATCCTGCCGCGCGCCGACACTACGCTGACTCTAGTCGGCGCTTGGCAAGTTTGGGGTAGAGTGATCGCGAAGCTGCCGCGCGGGCTCAAGTCGCTGACGCGCGCCCGCGCTTGGCGTGATTTGGCGCGGCGTTGCCGTGCCAAATCACTCTTCCCCAAACTTAGCTTCCACCAGCGCCAGAATCGCCTTCATGGCATCCTCGGCATCCGGGCCTTCGGCGGTAATCTCGACTCGCGAGCCGATGGAGGCGGCCAGCATCATCAATCCCATGATCGAGCGGCCATCCACGGCCGTGCCGTCCTTGATGACATGAATCTGCGACTGGAAACGCGCCGCGGCTTCCACGATCTTGGCGCTGGCGCGGGCATGCAAGCCGCGCTTGTTGGGAATGATGACGCGGGCCGAGAGCTTTTGACTCATCTCAGCCCGTTACGCCAAGTCCGCGCTGCCCGCGCGCATATACTTGCGGCCCGCCTCGATCGCCTCCTTGAGCGCCTGTTCCAACGGGAGCTTGGCACGGATGTCGATCAGCTTGATCAGGCTGGGAAGGTTGGCGCCGGCCAGCACTTCGATCTTGCCCTTTTCCAGAAGGGTCAGCGCCAAGTTGCAGGGCGTGCCGCCAAACATGTCTGTGGCGATGATGACGCCGCGTCCCATATCCACCGACTTGGCGGCGGCCGCGATCTCGCGTTGGCGGCGCTCGATATCGTCTTCGGGACCTATGCAAACGGCGCGCAAATGAGTCTGAGGCCCGACCATATGCTCCATCGCGGAGATGAATTCCTGAGCCAGGCGGCCATGCGTAACCAGAACAATGCCAATCATGAATTATCCTTAGAGCAAGTTAGGGCCAGATTGAACCACTGCGCCGGAGGGGTTTTGCGGCGTGAGCAGGAGAAAGGCGAAGCCCGTATCGGGGAATACGGGCAAGCCTTTCGACGAACTCACGGCGCAAAAGACCCCGGCCCTTCGGGTTGCGCTGCGGCGGGCGCCCGCGGTGTCGCCGCCCTCGACCGTATTCCCGATACGCCCATCGGGCGTCGGCACGCTGTCGCTACCGACTCTCGCGGATCGCCTCGCCGCAGCGCAACGCAGTTGATTCAATCTGGCCCTAACTTGCTCTGCCGGCGCGGACAGTATCAAAAACACCCGCCGGGAAAAGGGCTAATTGGTGATAAAAGTGTCGCGAAACAAGCTCCGTGAAAAAGCCGCCAAAGCCGCGCGGATCTTGGCCGGCGTCGAGGCAAAACGGGCATTGAGCGTGATTTGCGGTACCGGCTTTGCACCCTTCAAGGTTGCGGGCATATGGTAAAGATGGGACGCGGGCAGGCGCGCACCCTCGCGTCCCAACCGGACCACCAGGGCGATCTTCACCTTGGACCGGACCGGAATGGCGATAATCCCTAGCCCGCGTATCTCCAGCAGCCCCTTGACGCTTTCAGGCGCCCTGCCATGCAGTGCGCCCTTGGCGACGAACAGAATGGTGCGGTCGTCCGCCACCAGCCGCGCGCCTTCGGCAATCAGCCTCAGCGCAAGGTCGGATTTGCCCACGCCGCTCTTTCCTACCAGCAGAACACCATGCGCGCCGATGGCGACGCAGCTGGCATGAACATTGGCTTCGCGCTTAGACATCGGACAGCGACACCGCAAGCTCCACAACCAGCCGCGCGCCGCCGCCCTGTTGATTGTCCGGGGCGCGGTTCTCCGCATAGATGCGGCCCCCGGCAGCTTCGATGATCTGGCGGGCGATGGAAAGGCCCAAGCCGGAATTGCGCCCAAAACTTTCGCCAGGACGCTCGGTATAAAAGCGCTCGAATATGGATTCCAGATTGCCGGGCGGGATGCCGGGGCCTTCGTCCTCCACCGTGACGCGGGCGATCATGTCATGCTTGGAGGCTGTGACGGTCACCTTGCCGTGTTCCGGGCTGAAGGAAATCGCATTGTCGATCAGGTTGCGGAAGACCTGCCCGAACCGCTCGTCGCGCCCATGCACGATGGCGCTCTGCGGGAGCTCGTCATGCAGGACGAATTCCACCAGCCGGCCGGTATCGGTCATGCGGTAGACTTCGATGAGGGTCGCAAGGAGCTTCGACAGCGCCACAGGCTCCTTGGTTTCGCGCGACAGTTCGGCATCCAGCCG
>DATHLY010000066.1:0-5328 GCA_035487655.1 Rhizomicrobium sp.
ATCCTATTGACCCACGGCAGCGCCGCGCGCCGCGTGGTGGACAGCGCCTTTGCCGCTTGCGGCAGGCTGGCGGTGGCGGCGTGTGAAGTCTCCTACATGTCCACCGCGGTGGGCATGGTGCAAGCGGGTCTCGGGGTGGCCCTGCTGCCACGGCGCGGGGTGCAATTGCAGATCGACCCGCGCTTGCGTTGCCGACCAATTGAGGGCGCAGCCTTCACCCGCCGCATCGGTATTATCCGGCTGAAGAACAAGACCCTGTCGCCGGCGGCCGATGCCTTCATCCAGATGCTGACAGCGGGCAAAGGCGACCAGGAGCGCGGCGCGCCACCACCGGCGCCGCGCCGGCGAGCCAAATCCGGCGAACGGAAAGCCTAGATCGACATCGCTAGGGTCTGCACTCAGTTTGCAACAATGGAATCAGGAGATTGTCATGGCCCACAGGAGTGTGGGCCATCCAGTGAAGCGCGGGTAAGTCTTGCATGAGAGTCTGCGTCGCTGGATGCCCGCATTCGCGGGCCATGACACGTTGGGGTGACATTCAGATTGCGTTCAGACCTTAGACCAAAATCTCCGAAATCGGCTTGTTGGTGTTCATGGAGAACTTGCCCCAATTGGATGCGGGCATGTTGAGCGCCTGCTGGATGGTCAGGCCGACACGGGACACCGGATCTCCCCGGCCGTCGATGTGATAGCCGCCCTTCATTCGGCCATTGGCGCCGCCGACCAGAATCATGGGGATGCCGTCCAAGGCATGTATCTTGGCGAAGCTAACATCGGTGTAGGCTAGCAGCAGCATGTGATCCAGGAGCGTGCCGTCGCCTTCCGGCACCGAATCCAGCTCCTTCAGCAAGGAGGCGAACATCTCAATGCTGTAGGTGCTGAACTTGGAGGTCGTCACCTGATATTGCAGCACCGGGTCAATCGCTTCCTCATGCGTGGTCTGATGGAAGGGCTTGGAGTCGCCCGGCATAAAGATGGTGGAGGCAGATTCCGACAGCGCCACATTGAAGACGCGGGTCTGGTCGGTAGCCAACCCGATGGCGACCAGCTTGGCGATCAATGGCACCACGCGCTGCAGCGTGGGCACCGCTTTGCTGACCGGCATCTCACCCGGCTCGTTGGGGATTTCGACCTTGGCGACGATTTCGGGCCGCTGCAGTTCGGCCTGGATCTGCTGTTCGGCCTGGCGGACGGAGGTGAAATACTGTTCCAGCCGCGCCTTGTCATTGGCGCCCACCTCACTCATCAGGCGCTTGCGGTCCTCCGACACGGTGGAGAGAACGCTCTGTTGCACCATCACTTGAGGATCGGGCTTCCAGTCGGGGCGCTGGGGATCCTGGAAGCCGGCGCCGAAGAGCTTCTTGTAGAGCGCCATGGGCGAGATCTCGGGCGGATTGAAGTTCTTGCCGCCCAGGCTGGAGAAACTTTCGCTCTTGATACCCGAGCAGGCCACTTCGATGGACTTGAAGCGGGTGCCGCGGCCGATGGCGTCGGCGATGGTCTGGTCCAGGGTGGGTGCGTCGAAGGAGTTGGATTGCGTGGGCGCGATGCCGGTCATGATGGCGGCATTGCCCGACCAGTGCTGGAAGTTGGGATTGTCATCCAACGGTACGCGCATGCCGCTGACCAGGTTGAACTTGTTCTTGAAGGGCTTGAGGGAAGCCAGCTGCGGGGTGATTTCCCAGTCCTGGCCGGCGCTCTTCGGCAGATAGAGCTGCTTGGTCAGGCCGCAGCCCCAGAAATAGGTGCCGAAACGGTGCGGGATCTTCTTGCCGGTGGCGGCAAGCGCCTCGCCATTCGTGTCCAGCACACAGTCCAGGAACGGCAGGGCCACGGCCACGGACGAACCCTGGAACAGGCCATGGAGCATTATGCGGCGATCAAAACGCATGGCATGCCTCCTAATTGTTGGATGCCGTCTTAGTGCCCGCAGGCGTCGACGGTGCCGGAGCACGGAAGAATTCTGGACTATTGGCGAGAGTCTTGATCAGGGTCTTGAGGCGGTAGCCGTCCTTGACAAAGGCATCATAGCTCGTCTTGAAGGCGGCCGGCTTGACGTCTTCGCTGTTCGCGCCGATGCCATAAGCATAGAGCTTGCGCGCCAGACAGGCGGGGAAGCGGGGATTGTCGTGCAGCGCCTGGCCCAGCCCGGCGGCGCCGTTGAATTTCTTGCCCATCAAGTCGCCGGACACGTCAATCGGTTGGCCGTTCTCGGTCGAGCGATGCATGCCCAAACTGTCGAACTCCTCCAGCGGCAGGCCGATGGGATCGGAATGATTGTGACAAGAGGCGCAGGTCGGGTTGGTGGCATGGACGTTCAACCGCTCGCGCACTGTCTTGAGCGGGCCGCTGGTATCCTCGACCACCGAGAAGTCGACATTGGCGGGCGGCTGCGGGGTGGGCTCGCAAAGGAAGATGTCCATCACGGCGACGCCGCGCTTGGTGGGCGAAGAGCGCCCCGGATGCGAGAACATGGAGAGCATGCTGATGCGTGTCAGGATGCCGATGCGCCCGCTTTCGGCGGGAAACTCGTAAGGCATCCACTCCCCTGAAAAATCAAAAGGAATGCCGTAGACCGCCGCCAGCTTACGGTTGATGAAACTTTTCGGCGTTGTCATGATATCGCGCACATCGCCATTGGCACGCAGGGAAATGTCAATCACGGTGCGAAGGGTGTCTTCCTTCGCGCCTTCCGCCACCGAACTGGCCCATTTGGGATAGATCAGCGTGTCCTTGGTGACATTGTCGAAGGTGTCCAACTGCAGCATGTCGGAGAAGAAGGCGCGCACGCCGGTTTCCAGCCTGGGCGAACCCATCATGCGGTCCACCTGCTTGGCGACGCCCGCTTGCGTGCCCAGCTCGCCGCTATGCGCGGCGCGCAGAAGCTCGGCATCGGGAGCGGTGTCCCACAACAGATAGCTCAGCCGCGACGCCCGGCTGAGGGGATCCAGCGTGTACTCCTTGCCATCCCGCACCGCGAATTCGATGCGAAACAGGAAATCCGGCGCCTGCAGCATGCTGGCCAGGCCGTAACGCAGGCCGTTGTAGAAATTGCCCGAGGACTTGGCGAGGTCGTCGGCCAGCTTGGTCTTGGCCGCCACTTCCTGCGGCGCAAGCGGCCGGCGGTACAGCAATTCGCCATAATGGGCGATCACCTGCGAAGCGCAGGCGTGATCCGCATCCTTGTCCGATTTGGGTTTGCAGGCGATCAGTTTGGCTCTGTTCTTCTCGTCCACCACTTGTGCGGCAATGATGTCCGCCATGGCGGACAAGGCCGAAAAGCCGGACGGCGTGACGGAAAGGACCGTCGTGGAAGTGGAGAGAAGCCCGTCGATGCGCGTGTCGGGTTCGAACATGCCCGCAAAAGTGATCTGAGGCCCGAAAATGTCGGCAATGGAATGGCGGTATTCCTGCTCGTTCAGCCGCCGCAACTGAACCATATGGCGATCGGCAGCAAAGGCCGCACTGGACCACCCAGCCGCTAGGCCGAGACAAAAAACTCCAACCGCGACTGCTGTTCTACGCATTCCACGTCCTGCCGGCGCGCCCATGATGCCGGACAATGACAATGACAAGCTAAGAATGATTCTACCGAAGTGGGATCGATTAGAGAAATGAGTATTCTATCGCGGGGTCATAGGAAAACCTTATCGCACCCAGTTCGGAACCCTATATGTGCACCGCAGCGAAACTAAGGCGCCATCTTCTTCAAACTCTTAACCGCCGCAATGCTGTCCGCCGGCTGTCCTGCGGGAATGGACTGGAGATAGGCGTAGACGTCGGCCAGGTCGTCATCCGTCAGCACCGTCGGCCCATAAGGTGGCATGTTGCCGTTGGCATTGCGGACATAGCTGTTAAGTGCCTCAAAAGGCAGAGGCTTGGGCGCCAAGCGCGGGCCCACGCCTCCCTGCCCTTGGTAATTGTGGCACTCGTAGCAGCCGATGCGATGGAAGATCTCCTTGCCCTTGGCCGCGGAGGGTGCGGCCAGGGCCGCCTGGCCGCAGGCCAGCAGGACGGCGCTCGCCAGGATGATCCGGGTAGGGCGCATGATTCTCCTACCTCGGCTGCGAGACGATATCGACCAGGGCCGGCTCGCCCCGCTTGACGGTGGCGACAGCCCGTTTCAACGCCGGCAATACGTCCTTCGGATCGTTGATCGGGCCTTCACCATGCATGCCCATGGCGCGCGCCATCATCGCATAGTCGATGTTGGGATCGGCGATGGCGCAGCCGATCGAGGCGCGATCGATGCCGCGATTCCAACGATTGCACATCTTCTGGATATGCATCACCTCGGTGTGATAGGCGCGGTTGTTGTGCATGATGGTGAGCAGCGGCACCTTATGATGGGCCGCCGTCCAGATCACACCCGGCGCGAACATCATATCGCCGTCCGGCTGGAAGTTGACGCAGAAGCGGCCATGCGGCTGATGCGCCATAGTGGCACCGACCGCCGCTGACATGCCGTAGCCGACGCCGCCGCCGCCGCGCATCCCGATATACTGGTAATGCTTGTCGAAATTCCACAATGTGCGGCAATTGCCATAGCCGGCCGAGACCAGCGCCCAGTCTTCGTTCTTGATCAGCTCATAGAGCTCGGCCGCCACCCGCGCGGTGCTCACCGGCACCGTATCCCAGTCCTCGGCTATGCCAGCGCGGGCGCGCTCATAACTGGCGGCGTGCGCTTTTCGGAAATTCTCGGCCCGGGACGCGATCGCGTCGCGGCGGGAGGCGGGAATCTTGACCTTCACCGCTTCGATCAGGGCGGGAAGCGTGGCTTCGCAATCGCCCGCAATGGCGATATCGACGGGCGCATAGCGCTCGAAATCCTGGTAGTTGGAGCGGATATAAAGGTCCGCAACGCCCAGCGTGATCAGCTTGGCGCCGTCCTTCAGGCGGCGGTGTTCGGAATGCTGCACATTGTCGGTAGCCGTGGTGATCGTGCCGTGCAGATTCTGCACCTCCAGACCGATCAGCACATCGGCATTCTCGATCAATCCGCGCGTCCCGCCCTGATAGAGGTAATGCTGGTTGGGGAAATTCATGCGGCCGCCCAGATCCATCACCGGAGCGTTGAGCGCCTCGGCCAGCGCGACCACGCGCTGCATGCCGGTGGGCGTGCGGGCCGCGCGGTCGGTGATGATCACCGGATGCTCGGCAGTGGCCAAAAGCTCGGCCGCGGCGAGCACGGCACCGCTGTCGCCCTGCGGCGGCGCGATGGGCGACATTTTCGGGATGGTCAGCCCGGAACGATCGCGCAACTCCATTTCCTGAAGCTCGGCGTCCGCCACGATCACCACCGGCTCCATCGGCGGGGTCATGGCGACG
>DATHLY010000067.1:0-10636 GCA_035487655.1 Rhizomicrobium sp.
GTGGTCAAGGGCACGGCCCAACCGGACGATTATTTTCTCTACACCGCCCATTGGGATCATCTGGGCGTCAAGCCGGGTCCGGCTGGCGCCGACAAGATCTATAACGGCGCTGTCGACAATGCGATGGGGGTCGCCAGCATCCTGGAAATCGCGGCAGCCGTGGCGCATGCCCCGCCCAAGCGTTCGGTCGCCTTCCTGGCCTGGACCTTGGAAGAGCAGGGTCTCTTGGGTTCGCAATATTTCGCTGAGCATCCGATCTGGCCGCTCAATCACATCGTGGGAGGGATCAATATCGATGGCAATCTGCCGGAAGGCCCCGCCCACGACCTGGTGCTGATCGGCAATGGCGCCTCGGAGCTGGAAATTCCGCTGGCCAGCGCGCTGAAGGCGCAAGGCCGCGTGATTTCACCCGACCCCGAACCGGAAAAGGGCCGATTTTACCGCTCCGACCATATTAGTCTGGCCAAAGTGGGCGTGCCGATGCTCGATCCTGACGGTGGCTATGACCTGGTCAATGGCGGCAAAAGAGCCGGACAGGCGCTGCGCGACGACTACCGCAAACATCGCTACCACACGCCTTCGGACGAATGGCAGGCGAATTGGGATCTGTCTGGCGTGGTGGACGACCTGAAAGTCCTTGATCAAGTGGGTGACAGGCTTGCCAATTCAACCAGCTGGCCCAACTGGTACAAAGGCAGTGAATTCCGCGCCGCACGGGACAAGGAGATGAAAGCACAATAGCGATGCTATTGTGCTTTTTAGCAGGCTGGATCCCCTTTCCTCGAAAGGCGCTGACGCGCCTTTCTCGCCGGGGATGAAAGCACAACAGCGATGCTATTGTGCTTTCACCTTCACATACGTCCCTGGCGCATCGCCCAGCGCCTTGAGTTCGCCGTCGCCCGGCTGGCGCGCGGGCACTTTCGAGCCCGACAGCTTCGACAGCCAGCGATCCCAATCCGGCCACCAGGAGCCGGGATGCTCGGTCGCGCCTTTCTTCCAGCCCTCGATGTCCTTGGCGCCCGTTTCGTTGGTCCAGTACTGATATTTTTTGGCCGCCGGCGGATTGATCACGCCCGCGATATGGCCCGAACCGGCGATGATGAAGCGCACCGGCCCACTGAACAGGTTGACCGACTTGAACACCGAATTGGCCGGCGCGATGTGGTCTTCCCTGGCCGACTGCAGATAGACCGGCACCGTCACCTTGGACAGGTCGAGCGTCTCGCCCGCAAGCTTCATCCGGCCGTTCGCCAGCGCATTTTGCTGGTAGCAGTTGCGCAGATAGGACAGATGCAGCTTTTCCGGCATGCGGGTGGTGTCGGAATTCCAATAGAGCAGGTCGAAGGGCATGGGCTGCTTGCCCAACAGATAATTGTTGATCACAAACGACCAAATCAGGTCATTGGCGCGCAGCATGTTGAAGGCGCTGGCCATCTTGGAGCCGGGCAGCACGCCGCCCTCGGCCTCCATCTTCTGCTGGAGCGCGCCGAGCTGGGCTTCGTCCACGAATACCGAAAGTTCACCCGCTTCGCTGAAATCGGTCTGCGCCGCCCAGAAGGTGGCGGAATGAATCCGCCCCCTTTCAGGGCTCAAGTCACCCTTGCTTGCCATATAGGCGAGGGTGGCGGCCAACAGCGTGCCGCCGATGCAATAACCCACGCAGTTGGGATCGCGAACGCCGGTGGCTTTTTCCACCGCATCCAGGGCGGCGAAGATGCCGCCCCGCATGTAATCCTCGAAGCCCTTCCTGGCCATGTCGGCATCGGGATTGACCCAGCTTACCAGGAAGACGGTGTAGCCCTGTGCCACCAGCCAGCGCACGAAACTGTTCTCGGGCCGAAGGTCGAGGATGTAGTACTTGTTGATCCAGGGCGGAAAGATCAGCAGCGGCCGCTCATAGACTTCATCCGTGGTCGGAGAATATTGCAGCAACTCCATGATCTGGTTGCGAAACACGACCTTCCCGGGGGCGGTGGCAATGTTCTCGCCAATGACAAAGCCGTCGGCCGATTGGCGAATGGTAAGCTCGCCCCGGCCGCGCTCGATATCGGCCAGGAGATTGTCCAGCCCCTTGACCAGATTCTCGCCATTGGAGGCGATGGTGGCCTTCAACACATCCGGGTTGGTGAAGGGAAAATTGGTGGGAGCCAGCGCGTCGGCGAACTGCCGGGTGTAAAAGGCGACGCGGCCGCGTTCCTTTTCATCCAGCCCGTTGAGCTTGCCCACCATCTCCTGCATGGCATTGGCGGTGAGCAGATAGCTCTGTTTGATGAAATCGAAGATTTCGTTGTGCCGCCATTCCTCGCTTTTGAAGCGGCGGTCGCCGGGCGCGGGCTCCACAATCGCCGGCGCTTCTCCTCCCAGCATGCGGCGGGCGGTGTTTTCCCAAAGATGCAGAAAATTGTTCCACCATTCGGTCTGCGCCGCCGCCACCGCCTCGCGATCACTGCCCATGGCCTTGGCCAGCGCCATCATGGCGCCGGAAATGTTGAGCGGATCGATGGGGCCGGGACTTTCCCGGCTGCTCATGCGCGCGATGAAGTCCAGGAGCAACTTCTGGCTCTTCACCCCGACCGTGAGCATGTTGCGGGCGAATTCCTGAGTGTTGAGCGATTCGGGTGAAAAGCCCGATTCGGAAGGTGGCGGAGAACTGGTGCTTTGAGCGCTGGCGCTTTTGGAGGGCATCGCTTGGGGATCGCCTTTCGTGAAAACTTTGATAGCCCAGCCGCAACAATGGCCGCAAGTCGCGTCAAAGCGGGACGATGCACGCGAAATATGGCAATTGGTGGCGCTATTTACCCGCTCTTTTGCTGGCGCGGGCGCTTTGGTCGCGGTATACCGGAGTGGTCAGGCTGGCGCCCACGCGCGAAGGTTGCGGGGGCGGGGGCACCGCCGATCAGGGACAAATCTCTGGGACAAGGTCTAGGACAAGCGAAGGCAGTTTGGACATGAGCAAGATGTATGCGCGTCCTTTGGCGATGACGGTGCTGGCGATTGCGCTCGCCGCGGGCACTGCCGGTTGCCAAACCATGGCCGACCTGGATCCCACCGGTCTGCTTGGCGACGACACGCCCGCGCCCGAAAGCCAGTTCCCCACCGAAAGCAACCAACAGGCCCAGGTCGACGCCAACACCACCACGCCCGATCTGGCCAGCATTCCCGCGCGGCCGCCCGCACCCGATACCAAAGCCCAAGCCAACACCGCTCAGCAGGTCACGGCCGCCGGTACCCAGGCTCAATACAGCGCCGATGCGTTGCGCGCCGGTACCGACGCGGCTGCTCCTCCTCCGCCTACCGCGGCCGATGCCAATGCCACCAAGCAAGCCCTGGCCAGTGCCGCCTCTCTTCCGCCAACGGCCAGCGATGCGCCGCCTTCGGCCAGTGATGTTCCTCCGACCGCCAGCGATGCCCCGCCCACGGCTGGTTCGGCTCCTGTTGCCGCGCCGCCGCCCACAGCATCGCCTGCTCCGTCCGCCCGCGCCGCCGTTGCACCTGTGGCCGTCGCTTCCGCGGCGCCCCCACAGCGGCAGCCTGTCCGGCCCGCGCCGCCCGTTCAGAATGTGCCGGTGCAGAGCGCGCCCTTGGCGCCGCCGCCTCCAGGCACCGAACCGGCCGTGCCGGCTGTGCCGGGTACCGCTGGCCCCCGTATGGCCATGATCAACCCGTCCGATGCTGAGTTAGGCTTCAGGCCGTCCTCGGCGCCGCCGCTCAATCCGAGTGTGGCACAATGGGTGTCTCCGCCGATCCTGGCGCATTACCGCCAAACCGCCGCCCTGGCAGGCTCGGCCGGAACCGGCGCGCCGGCGGTCCCGGCTGTTCCGGCTGCAGCCGGACGGGGGGGAGCGGCTTCTGGCGACGTCACGGCCAATCTGGACGGGGTCCCTGGAACCCCGGCGGGCATGGCAGCAGCCATGAATGGCGGCGTGCCACCCACAGCGATCGTCTATTTCCCCGGCGACACGACCAAGTTACCCGCTGCGGCCAGCAGCAAGGTGCGCGAAGCGGTGGCCGCGTTCCGCGCCAATGGCGGCGCCGGTACGATAAAGGTGATTGGCCATGCCTCCAGCCGCACTGGCAACATGTCGGTGGAGCGGCATCTGGAAGTCATCTTCCAAAAATCGCAGGAGCGCGCCAATGCCGTGGCTCAGGCATTGATCAAAGCGGGTGTGCCCGCGGATAAAGTGCAGATCGAAGCGGTCGGCGACAGCCAACCCGTCTATTACGAGTCCATGCCCAAGGGCGAAGAGGGCAATCGGCGGGCGGAGATTTTTGTGGGGGGGTGAGGCACGTCCGCGTAAGCGGCAAATCGGTCCAGTGGACCGATTTGAGTGCCGAACGCCGCGAGCTTAGGCGAGCGGCGGGAGAGATGTCGCCCCCGCGACCATCATCGGCTTAGGCGAGCGGCGGGAGAGATGTCGCCCCCGCGACCATCATCAGCTTGAGCGAGCGGCCAGAGAGTTGTCCCCGCGAAGGCACCGAATAGCAGCCTTGCTCAAAAATCGCCCCAATTTACCCAATAATGATTGCCTCGCCGGAGCAAATCCCCGACTCTGAGGCGTTTTCAGAATTGCCCCTAGGATTGCCTTGTCATGCTAACCGATTTTTACCGCATCAAGCGGCTGCCGCCTTACATCTTTGAGGAAGTCAATCGCCTCAAGGCGCAGGCGCGGGCCCGCGGCGAGGACATCATCGATTTCGGCATGGGCAATCCCGACCTGGCGACGCCCAACCATATCGTGGACAAGCTGTGCGAAACCGCGCGCGATCCCCGGGCCCATCGCTATTCCGCCTCGCGTGGCATCAAGGGCCTGCGAAAGGCCCATGTCGCCTATTACAGTCGCCGCTTCGGCGTGGACCTCAATCCCGACACCGAGGTGATCGCGGCGCTGGGCTCCAAGGAGGGCTTCGCCAATCTCGCCATGGCCATCACCGCGCCGGGCGATGTGGTGCTGGTTCCCAACCCCGCTTATCCCATCCATGCCTTCGGCTTCATGATCGCGGGCGCCGCCATCCGCCATGTGCCGGCGACCTCGCCCGAGGAATATCTTTCGCGCCTGGGCGCGGCCACGCGTCATTCGGTACCGTCGCCTTTGGCCCTGGTGGTGAACTATCCCTCCAATCCCACCGCGCAGGTGGTCGGCCTGGATTTCTACAAAGAGATCATCAAATTCGCCAAGAAGCATGAGATCTGGGTTCTGAGCGACTTGGCTTATGCCGATATCTATTTCGACGAGCCGCCGCCCTCGATCCTGCAGGTGGAAGGCGCCAAGGATATCGCCATCGAATTCCAATCGCTGTCCAAGACTTATTCCATGCCGGGCTGGCGCATGGGTTTCGCCGCCGGCAATGAAAAACTGATCGGCGCGCTCGCCCGCATCAAGTCCTATCTGGACTATGGCGCCTTCACGCCCATTCAGGTCGCCGCGGCCACGGCGTTGAACGGTCCGCAGGACATCGTGGAGGAAATCCGCGCGGTCTACAGATCGCGCCGCGACGTTCTGGTAAAAAGCATGGCGGCGGCGGGCTGGGAGATTCCGGCGCCGCCCGCCTCGATGTTCGCCTGGGCGCCGGTGCCGGAAAAATACAAGACTCTCGGCTCGATGGAATTCGCCAAGGATCTCCTGATTCATGCCAAGGTGGCGGTATCGCCTGGGATCGGATTTGGCGAATATGGCGAAGGCTATGTGCGTGTGGCGCTGGTGGAGAATGAGCATCGCATCCGCCAGGCGGCACGCAATGTGAAGAAGTTTCTGCAGAGCGGCACCAACATGGCGCCGTCCGATCCAGACAAGGCCAAGCCATCCGCCAAGAAAAATCTGGCCTCCGCAAAATGATGCCAAAAAAATGACGGAGAGCTTCAAGATTGCCGTTGCCGGTCTCGGGACGGTCGGGGGCGGCGTGGTGAAAGCGCTTGCCGCGCGTGCCGACGAACTTTCGCGGCGCGCCGGCCGCAAGCTGGAAATCGTGGGTGTGTCCGCGCGCGACAAGTCCAAGGTGCGCGGCTTTGAAGCCACGGGTTGGACTGATGATCCGCTGGCCCTGGCCAAAAGTAACGCCGATGTGGTGGTGGAGCTCATCGGCGGCGAGGAAGGGATTGCGCGCCAGCTGGTCGAGACGGCGCTCGCCAACAAGAAACATGTCGTGACCGCCAACAAGGCGCTGCTTGCCAAGCATGGGCTCAAGCTCGCCGAACTGGCCGAGAAAAGCGGCGTCACCTTGAAATTCGAGGCTGCGGCGGCAGGCGGCATCCCCATCGTCAAGGCACTGCGCGAAGGCCTCATCACCTATCGCGTCGATGCGGTGAAAGGCATCCTCAACGGCACCTGCAACTATATCCTTACCGAAATGGAATCTTCTGGCCGGTCCTTTGCCGACGTGCTCAAGGAGGCACAGGCCAAGGGCTATGCCGAATCCGATCCCACCTTGGATGTGGGCGGCGGCGACACGGCGCATAAGCTGGCGCTTCTCGCCAGCCTGGCCTTCGGCACGACACCGGATCTGGCCGCGGTGGCGGTGGAAGGCATTGCGCATATCACGCCCGATGACATCGCCTTTGCTTCGGAATTCGGCTATCGCATCAAGTTGCTGGGTGTGGCCCGCAGGATGGGACACAAGATCGACCAAAAGGTCCATCCCGCCATGGTGAAGGCGCGCGGCGCGCTGGCCAATGTGGCGGGCGCCGCCAATGGCGTGTTGGTGGACGCGGGTGAGGCGGGCTCCTTCTTCTTTTCCGGCCGCGGCGCTGGCGAAGCGCCCACCGCCAGCGCGGTGGTTGCCGATATCGTGGAAGCCGCCAGCGGTGCTGCAAGTCCCACCTTTGGTCGCCCGGCGGCCAGCCTGGCCCGGCTTGAGCCGGCGGATGGCAAGCAGATGGTGTCGCCCTGGTATTTGCGCTTCGAGGTGCTGGACGAGCCCGGCGTCCTGGCTTTGATCGCCCGCCACTTGGCCGAGGTGGGAGTCTCCATCGAAAGCATGATCCAACGCGGTCGCGCCCCAGGTGAGCCTGTGGCCATTGTCATGATCACCCATGAAACCTCGCAGGCCGATGTCGAACGCGCCTTGAAGGCCATCGGGGCTTCCGACAAGGTCAGGGCCCGGCCGTGCATGATTCCCATGGAGTCTTGAGTGGTTCATCTCCCCCGCATCGTTGAAGTCTTAAGTGGTTCAGCTCCCCTGTGGGTCGCTGAAGTCTTAAGTGGTTCAGCTCCCCTGTGGGTCGCTGAACGTGATTGAAATCTATACCGAGCCATAGACTGAGCCAGAGACGATCATGACCGAGATACGTCCACCCGCGCTTGAGAGACCGCTGGACCGTTCCTTTGCGCTGGAGGCGGTGCGCGTCACTGAAGCCGCCGCCATTGCCGCATTTGCCCAGATCGGTCGCGGCAACGAGCACGATGCCGACAAGGCGGCAGTCGAAGCCATGCGGGCCGCGTTCAATGTGCTCCCCATCGACGGCACGGTGGTGATCGGCGAGGGTGAGCGCGATGAGGCCCCCATGCTCTTCATCGGCGAAAAGGTGGGGCAGGGCGGACTTGCGGTTGACATAGCGCTGGATCCGCTGGAAGGCACGACCCTCACGGCCAAGGCCATGGCCAACGCGCTGGCGGTGATGGCGATGGCCGAGCCGGGCACCATGCTCAATGCGCCCGACACCTACATGGACAAGATCGCCATCGGCCCCGGTTACAAGCAGGGACTTATCGATCTGGATGCCGAACCGGCCGACAATATCAATGCGATCGCCAAGGCCAAGGGCGCGCGGCCCCAGGAGATCACTGCCCTGGTGATGGACCGGCCGCGGCACGAACAGCTGATTGCCAAGATCCGCAAGGCTGGCGCCAAGGTGAAACTGATCACCGATGGTGACGTTGCGGGCGTGATCGAAACCACCGACCCCGCGACGGGCGTTGACATCTTTATCGGCATCGGCGGCGCTCCCGAAGGCGTGCTGGCGGCGGCGGCCTTGCGTTGCGTCGGCGGCCAGATGCAGGGACGGCTGGTGTTCCGCAACGAAAGTGAGCGCGCCCGCGCCGCCAAATGGGGCATCACCGATCTCAACCGCAAATATGGCCTGCATGAACTGGTGGCGGGCGATGTGGTGTTTTCCGCCACCGGCGTAACCGACGGCTCCATGCTGCGCGGCGTGCATCGCCAGGGCGATTTCATCACCACCGAAAGCGTGGTGATGCGCTCGGCCACCGGTACGGTGCGCTGGATCAAGGCGCGCCACCGCCGCGAAAGAGGTGATTGAGATTCCCATAGAGACCGGCGCGGCGGCGTTCGGCATCGCCCGCTCTTTCACGGGCCGGCGCTGGCTGCTCAAGCCCGTGGATACGGCGCTGGAGCGCGATCTGCTGTCCGAGCATCCACCGGTTGTGGCCCGCCTGCTTGCCCTGCGCGGTGTCACGCTGGCCGAGGCGGCGGATTATCTGACGCCGAAACTCAAGACGCTCTTACCCGATCCCTTTGTCCTCAAGGACATGGAGGTCGCCGTGGCGCGGGTGGCGGCGGCGATCCATGCGGGAGAGCGCATCGCCGTGTTCGGCGACTACGACGTGGACGGATCGACATCGGCGGCGCTGCTGTCGGATTTTCTCTCCGCTTTGGGCGCGGCCCCTCGCATCTACATTCCCGACCGCATGAAGGAGGGTTATGGCCCTTCGTCAGCCGCCATGCGGGTGCTTTCGGCGGAAGGCGCCCGTCTGGTCATCACGGTGGATTGTGGCAGTGCCGCGACAGCTGCCCTGCAGGAGGCACGCGGTCTCGGCCTGGATGTGGTGGTGCTGGACCATCACCGGGTCGAGGCATCGCCGCCCGCGGTCGCCCATGTCAATCCCAACCAGCCGGGCGACACATCCGGATTGGGATATCTTTGCGCCGCCGGAGTCACTTTCCTGTTTCTCGTTGCGCTCAATCGGCATCTGCGGCAGACAAATTTCTATCAGGAGCGCGATCTCACCGAACCCGACCTCCGCCTGTTCCTGGACCTTGTGGGACTTGCCACGATTTGCGACGTGGTGCCGCTCAAGGACGTGAATCGCGCCTTTGTGCGCTTCGGCCTATCGCAAATCGGTGCGCATTCGCGGCCAGGCCTTCAGGCGCTGGCGCGTATCGCAGGCGCCAAGGCGCCGTTCACGCCCTACCATCTGGGCTTTGTCTTCGGTCCGCGCATCAATGCCGGTGGGCGCGTCGGCCGGTCCTCGCTGGGCGTGGATTTGTTGACGGCGCGCGAGGGCGACAAGGCGGCGGAGTTTGCGAGCCAGCTTGACCTGCACAACCGGGAACGCCAGGCGATCGAGAAGACGATCCTGGAGGAAGCCACCGCGCTTGCCGCGACACAGGCCAATGCGCCCTTCCTGCTGGTGGCGGGCGAGGGCTGGCATCCGGGCGTCGTGGGCATTGTCGCGGGCCGCTTGAAGGAGCGGTTTTCCAAACCGGCCTTTGTGGCGGGATTTGAAGGCGGCCAACTTGGAAATACGATTGGAAGGGGATCGGCCCGTTCCATTCCCGGTATTGATGTCGGCGCCATCATCCGCACCGCCGCGGAAAAAGGCGTCATCGAATATGGCGGCGGTCATGCCATGGCGGCGGGCTTCTCGCTGATGGCGACGCAACTGGATGGCTTTCACAAGTTCATCGACGCTGCCTTCAGCGGGGCGGGCCCGGCACTGACGGCGGCCAACGACCTTCATCTGGATGCGGTGTCTTCGCCAGCGGGCGCCAACCTGGCGCTGGCTCACGACATCGCTTCCGCCGGTCCGTTTGGGGCAGGCAATCCCGAACCCCTACTGGGCTTGGCCGACGTGCGCGTGGCGTTTGCCGATGTGGTCGGCGCCTCTCACATTAGGCTGCGGCTGCAAGGTGGCGAAGGCACCGTGTTGGACGCCATCGCTTTCAGGACGGTTGGGACGCCGCTGGGCGAGGGGCTGTTGAAGAGCCGAGGCAGGCCCCTCCATGTCGCGGGCCGGCTGCGCCAGGACGATTGGAACGGCAAGACACGGGTCAAGCTGGAAATCGAGGACGCGGCGCCGGTAACTCCTTGATCTGTAACGGTCTGATTTGGGTTGCAAAAGCCGGCTGTGGCCGTTAAATCCCCGCCCTCCGGCAGCGCCCTTCGTCTATCGGTTAGGACTCAAGATTTTCAATCTTGCAAGAGGGGTTCGACTCCCCTAGGGCGCGCCACCCTGCGCTGCGCAGCAGCGGAGGGTGTCTCCCGAAGCTCCACTAGGAGCGTAGGGAGACGATGATTGTTTCGCGCAGCTTCGGTTGGCAGGGTGAGGAGCGGCGCGGCAAAGCCGCGCGAGCATGTCCAGTGGACATGCGAGAGCGACGAACGCCGCGAGCTTGGGCGAGCGGCCGGCGAGGGCAGTCCCGCTCCGATTTCGAATCAGCCAAATCTTCTCTGCCCCCAATTCTTCCGGTTCTCTCCCTCGTCCACCAGCGCGGAGATGCTTGGGCCAACGGCAAGACGTCAGGCCTTGAACTGTGCTTGAACATTGAACAGAAAAGTAAGTCTCTCGAATATCTAGGTATTCATATATAAGGCTTGGGCGCTATCGGGCGGCCCCTTTGCAGATCGCACGACCCCCGCACAATGAACTCGCCGCCCACATTCCCAGACCTCTGCGCCGGG
>DATHLY010000068.1:0-10172 GCA_035487655.1 Rhizomicrobium sp.
TGCCGCCCTGGAATTCGTGGAATAGCTGGCGATAGGGCTTGCCCATCACATTGACCAGCACGTTCAGGCGCCCGCGATGGGCCATGCCCAGCACGATTTCGCTGACACCCAGCTGGCCGCCGCGCTTGATGATCTGCTCCAGCGCCGGAATGGTGGATTCCGAGCCGTCCAGGCCGAAACGCTTGGTGCCGACAAAACGGTTGGAGGCGAACTTCTCAAAACCCTCGGCTTCGATCAGCTTGTTGAGGATCCCCCTTTTGCCTTCCGGCGTGAAATGGACGTGATCGCCCTCGATGCGGCGCTGCAGCCAGGTCCTCTGCTCGGCATCGTTGATGTGCATGAATTCATAGCCGATGCTGCCGCAATAGATGGAGCGCAGCTTTTCCAGAAGCTGGCGCGGCGTGGCGCGCTCAAAGCCCAATATGCCATCGACATAAATGGGAAGGTCCAGCACCTGGCCTTCGAACTGATAGTTCTTGGGATCCAGCGTCTGCTGCGGCACACGCGGAGTGATGCCCAAGGGATCGAGATCGGCTTCCAGATGACCGATCATGCGATAGGCGCGGATCATCTGGACGGCGTGGATGGAATGCTTCGCCGCTTCGCCGGTGTCTGCGGCCGGCGTTGCGGCGGCGGATTTGGTTTTGTCTTTTGCCTTCGCGGGAGCAGGCGGCTCCTGACCGGTGAGCGCCGCGATCAGGTCACCGCTGGCGAAATCGGGACGGCTGTCGCGCTTCCAGCCGGGGCCGCGGCCCAATTGGGTGGGGGACAGAGTTTGATCGCCTGCTTGCGAAAAATAGGCCTGCCAGCTCGCGTCCACGGAATTGTGATCAGCCAGCCAGGCTGCATACATTTGTTCGACATAGGCGGCGTTGGTGCCATTAAGGAAGGAGGTCGCCTCGAAGATTTCATTGGAGGCGCGATTCAACCGGTCTGACGGGGATTGCTCTGTCATTTCAAACGCTTATGGGACGGCTTGTTGGGCTCGTCCCCTTCCTGGTGGCGCGTCGCTCGCGGGGGTGGGTGGTAACGCCTTCTCACAGCCGATTCAACGCTGTTTGCAGTTAATATGGGCTCAATAGGCCCCGTTTGCACGGCAAAAGCAGGGCAACGGATGGGCCTCAGACGCATGTCCGCGACCCCCATTTTTCGCGCGCCCTTTTTTTGGGGCTTCGAGCCGATAGGCTCGAAGCGGCGCAGCGCGGCGCGCGACAGCGCAGTGAGCCGCGCGAGCCAGGGTCTGCCCGTAACAACGCTTGCGTTGCGTAGGGCGGAGGGGGTTGGGAATTACTTGCCGTTCAACAGGTCCAGCAGGCTAGTGCCCAATGCCGCCGGATTCGGCGACACGCGGATGCCGGCCGCCTTCATCGCCTCGATCTTGGAGTCCGCGCCGCCCTTGCCGCCCGAGATGATGGCGCCGGCATGGCCCATGCGCCGTCCCGGCGGAGCAGTGACGCCGGCGATGAAGCCCACCATTGGTTTCTTCACCCTGGAATGCTTGATGAAGTCGGCCGCATCTTCCTCGGCGCTGCCGCCGATTTCGCCGATCATGATGATCGATTTGGTCTCGGGATCCGCCAGCAGCATTTCCAGCACATCGACATGCTCGGTGCCTTTCACCGGATCGCCGCCGATGCCCACGCAAGTGGACTGGCCCAAGCCCACGGCGGTGGTCTGCGCCACCGCCTCATAGGTCAGGGTGCCGGAGCGTGAGACGATGCCCACGCTGCCGCGGCGGTGGATGTGACCGGGCATGATGCCGATCTTGCATTCATCCGGCGTGATCACGCCGGGGCAATTCGGGCCGATCAGCCGCGACTTGGAGCCCGACAGCGCGCGCTTCACCTTGACCATGTCCAGCACAGGGATGCCTTCGGTGATGCAGACGATCAGCGGTACTTCCGCATCGATCGCTTCCAGGATCGCGTCGGCGGCGAAGGGTGGCGGCACATAGATGGCCGACGCATCGGCGCCGACTTTTTCTTTGGCCTCACGCACGGTGTCGAACACCGGCAGGCCCAAATGCGTCATGCCGCCCTTGCCCGGCGTCGTGCCACCCACCATCTTGGTGCCATAGGCGATCGCCTGCTGAGAGTGAAAGGTGCCCTGATTGCCGGTGAAGCCCTGGCAGATCACCTTGGTGTTCTTGTCGACAAGGATGGACATTATTTCGAACCCTTCACGGCCTTGACGACCTTTTGCGCGGCATCCGCGAGATTGTCGGCACTGGTGATGGCGAGGCCCGATTCCGCGAGGATTTTCTTGCCCAATTCGACATTGGTGCCTTCCAGCCTGACCACCAGCGGCACCGAGAGCGAGATTTCCTTGGCGGCGGCGACGATGCCTTCGGCGATGATGTCGCATTTCATGATGCCACCGAAGATGTTGACCAGGATGCCCTTCACATGGGGATCGCGGACGATAATCTTGAAGGCCGCGGTGACTTTTTCTCTGGAGGCGCCGCCGCCCACATCCAGGAAGTTGGCGGGCTCGCTGCCGTAAAGCTTGATGATATCCATGGTGGCCATGGCCAGGCCCGCGCCATTCACCATGCAGCCGATCTCGCCATCCAGTTTGATGTAGGAAAGATCGAACGTGCTGGCTTCCACTTCCGCCGGGTCTTCCTCGTCCAGGTCGCGCAGCTCCTGG
The DNA here is from genome assembly GCA_035487655.1 of Rhizomicrobium sp. Lineage (GTDB taxonomy): Bacteria > Pseudomonadota > Alphaproteobacteria > Micropepsales > Micropepsaceae > Rhizomicrobium. Next base: position 2,650 of record DATHLY010000068.1, read on the forward strand.
ATATCCTTGTGGCGGTAGAGCGAATTGTCGTCGAAATTCAGCTTGGCATCCAGGCAGATGATGTTGCCGTCCTTGGTGACCACCAGCGGATTGATTTCCAACAGGCTCATATCCTTGGCGAGGAAGGCGTCATAGAGCGCCTTCACCACCTTGCCGACCTGCTTGGCCTGCTCGCCCTTCAGACCCAGCGCGACCGCGATCTCGTTGCCGACATAGGGGCTGTAGCCGGCCGCCGGCTCGATCTGGAAAGTGTGAATCTTCTCTGGGGTCTTGTGGGCGACTTCCTCAATGTCCATGCCACCTTCGGTGGAGACGATGAAGGCGATGCGGCTGGTGGCGCGGTCCACCAGAGCCGAGAGATAGAGTTCGCGATCGATGGCCGAGCCGTCTTCGATGTAAAGCCGCTTCACCAACCGGCCCTGGGGTCCGGTCTGGTGAGTGACCAAGGTCATGCCCAGCATCCGCTGGGCCTCCTTTTTCACATCCTCAATGGACTTCACCACCTTGACGCCGCCGCCTTTGCCACGGCCGCCGGCATGGATCTGGGCCTTGACCACCCACACCGGGCCGCCCAGCGCCTCCGCGGCGGCCACAGCTTCTTCCACGCTGAAGGCGGGCTTGCCTTTGGGTACCGGCACGCCGAATCCGCGCAGCACCTCTTTGGCCTGATATTCGTGGATATTCATGGAGTTAGCCCCGGCGACGGTGGAAAGTTGGGGCACAATAGCAGGGCAAAACCTATGTGCAACGCGGCAGATGGCCCCCCAAAAGGCGCTTTCCGGGACAGGCGGCGTGTGTCGTTTCGGGAATAGGGGTCCGGAAACCGCCCCTTCCAGCTGGCACAAGTTTCGCTGAGTTCCCTGGGGGCGGCCGCGGAATGTTCCGTTACGGAGCACCGCGGTCCAGTCGGTCAAGGGTTGAGCACGTCATGAAGCACAGGAATTCGCACCTGTTGGTGGGCTATTGGAGCCGTCTGCGCAAAGGGCACGGCACGCCCGACCAATGTGAGATCGATCCGCGCGCCATCAAGCGGCTTCTCTCCTATGTCTTCATTTTGGATTGCGAGAATCCGGTGCGTCCCGTCTACCGTCTCGCCGGCACTTCACTGTGCGAACGCTTCGGTTATGAACTCAAGGGCACCAGCTTCCTGGCCCATTGGGAAGCCCAATCCGGCCTGTCGCTGGCGCCGCTGTTGCGCCAGGCGCTGAAGGCGGGCCAGCCGCTATGCCTTTCCTCGATCGCCGCCACCGCCGACAATGGCATGGCGGAGCTGGAGAGCGTGCTCACGCCGATTTCCCTCCAAGGCGGCGAGCCGACGCGTTTCCTTGGCCTGGTGCAGGTGTTGAGCAATCCCGCGCCGCTTCTCGGCCGCGCCATTGCCTATGAGAGACTGACCGGTTCGCAGCTGATCCAGGAAGGTGAGCCGCTGCCGCGTTACGATCAGACTTTGCCGCCTCCGCCGCCACCGCTGGCGCAGCTCAAAACACATCCCAAGGCGCCGCATCTGCGTCTGGTCGTGTCCAAGGAAAATCCGTCCTTATTGCACTTCGGATCCGGCGATCTGCTGCAGCAGATGCTTCAGTTCTTCAGCCGGTGGCAGGCGGCCAACAGCCAAGACGACAGTCGAATCCTCTGAGTTATGGCCTAGGCGGGGTTGAAGTCGACGGGTTGTTTAGGTCGGGTCGTTGCGCCGGAATGTCCTTGATCGGCGGATTGTCCACCGGATCGTTGCGCAGGATATCGCGATCCAGCCGCGCGGCATTGGCCTTCTGCTGCAGATAGGGAATCTCGTAAGCCTCGACTTTGGAGCGATAGGCTTCGAAGGCTGCATTGTCTTCGGGCGTGCGTTTGTCGCAACGCTCCGGCGGCAGTCCCGCCTGCTCTTGGCACCACAGGTCGAAATTCATTTCCGTGACCGGATAATTGCCATTGCGCTGCGCCCATGCAGAGGACATCGGCGCAGACCCCGACACCAAGATCGCCGCCGTCACACTCGCAACCAGAAGCCGCTTCATGCCTGCGACAGTAGGCGCTTTGCGCCGCAATGGACAGGGCAAAAGAAAAGCCCCGCGCCATTGAAAAGCGCGGGGCTCATCCCTAAAGCGAATTAATGACCAGACCATGATCCGATTTCTTTGAAACCGGATCATGCTCTAGTGTCTTGGCTTGTCGCGCAATTTACCGGAAAATCGAATCCGATCTTCCGGATTGCGCTTTAGGGTTGCAACGTCACCACAGTGCGGCGGTTTCTAGCTTCCTTGACGCCGTCCCCGGTTTCCACCGCGAGATCGGTTTCACCCACACCGCTGGCATGCAGCGCGGCGCGGCGCGCGCCCATCTGCACCAAGGCCTCGACCACGACATTGGCGCGCTTCACCGAAAGCCTCTGATTGTAGTCGGACGGGCCCGACGTGTCGGTATGGCCGACAATGACGATGTTGGTCTGACCGCCTGAGCGCGCGCTGCTGATCACATCGTCCAACACCTTGAGCTGCTCGGCCTTGAGCGTCCAAGAGTCAAAGTCGAAATAGACCGTGAATACATTATTGGTCGCCTGTGCCGGCGCGGGAGCCGGCGGCGGCGCCGGCATTGGGGCGGGCGCGGGCGCAGGGGCCGGGACCGGATGGGAGGCGTTCTCCAGCCGCGGAAGCGAGGAGTCCACTGCCGTCTTGCAAGCTTGGCTGGCGGCGGCCGCGGTGGGCACGGTGCCGTACAGGACCCAGCAGTCATAATCGGCCTGGGCGCGGGCAGCCTGTTCGGGGAACTGGTCCTTGCCGGCGGCCAGCGCCCGTACCAGGCGGGCGCGAAGCGTGGCCTGGGCAGGGCCGACCGCTGCTTCCGGCTCGGGCTCAGTGCCTCCATCGGCAAGCTCAGCCTTGGTGGTAAAGGCCTTGGCGAGAAGGTCGCTGGAGCTGTCGCTGCTGGAGAAGGGATTCAGCGAATCGAAGAAGGAACTATCGGTCTTTTCGGCAGGCAGGGCCGAGGCCTGCCCGGACAGGTCGTTGTAATCCTTGGAAAGGGCCTGGGTGAACGGGGTTCCCCCGGCACTTTCCTCGTCGCTCGAACAGGCGGCCAAGCCGATCGCCAGGACCCCGGCGGCGGCAAACATGGTCAGGCGGCGGCCCTGGCCGCGTGAAGCTCCGATAAAGCGCATCTATTAATTCCCCACTGGCGGCTTTAGCTGACAGGGCCCCAGCCCCACCCATGCCGCAAAATCTTACCCAGTCTTTCCTATAGCGCGGCGGGCAGAGGGGAAAAAGCCCCCGCCCCAAAATGGGTACAGGGTTGCCGCCCCGGTAACCTCCCATTGACCTAGCCGGACATAGAACCGGGCAAGGTTTAACAACTGGAAACGGCTCATTCGCGGGCTTGGGAAGAGGGTGATGGCGGACGCAAAACCGGCCGGGGCGCAAGCAGGTGCCGAGCGCCGCCGCTTCCGCCGCCTCAAGATGGACCTGCCAGGACGGCTGTTCCTCCCCGCCGACAGCCGCGAGGCGGCTTGCACCATTCTCGATATGTCGCCCGGAGGCGCGGCGGTCTCAAGCGAGATCCTGCCGGAGTTGGGCTCGGCGGTAGTGCTGTATATGGACAGCTTTGGCCGCTTTGAAGGCCGTGTGGTGCGCCGTGGCCAGGCCGGCTTTGGCCTTGCCTTTGTTTGTACACCGTCCAAGCGCAAGCGCACCGCCGAACAGCTGATACTTTTCCTCAACAAGTCGCTGGGCGATGACGGCCTGCTGCGCCGCCAAGATAGTCCCAATCACAAGGATATCGCCAAATTTACCCGTGCCGACGGCGAGGTGGTGCTTGGCGAGGTGAGCGATTTTTCGGTGAACGGTGTTTCGCTGAAGACCGGCGTCAAGCCGCCGATCGGGGAATTCGTGCTGATCGGCCAAATTGCGGGCCGCGTGTCGCGCCACCACGCCGATGGCATTGGCATTGATTTTGTCGGCGACGAAAAATCGTCCGCTGAATTCGTGCTCAAGGTCAGTATCGCCCGCGCCTAGCGCTAACGAAACTCCGGTCCCACGGCCCAAACCACCAGCGCGCGGCGGATTCCCGAACGGATCGGCGTCACCTGGTGCAGCATATTGGCGGGAAAGGCGACCAGCGTGCCGCGTTGGCGCGGCGCGGTGTCGATCTGATTGCCGCCGCGCACCTGCAGATCGCAGCCCTCGTAATCCGATGCTTCACTGAGCTGCAGACTCAATGTCACTTTGCGCGGTTCCTGATCGGGATCGGTGGAATCGCGTCCATAGTCCTTGTGCCAGTCGAAATGTCCGCCTTCCGCGCCGCCATAAAGCGCGTATTGGAACATCGCCAGTCCCGACAGGTCGAAACGGAAATAGCGGGCGTTGAGTTGGAGCACCGCCTCTTCCATGCGCCGATACAGAGTTTCGGTCTGTGACCCGCGCGGCACCCAAGCGACTTTGGTTGCCCGTATATTCTCATAGCCGGCGCCGCCTCCCGACAGTTCGGCGCTCTCCAGGGCCAGGCTGTCACCGAGCCGCACCATGGCATCGAGTTCTTCCTTACTGAACAGGCCTTGCCACGCCACCAGCGCGCCGGACAAGACCGGTGATCCCCCCAAGTGACACTCCCAATTGTGTCTTTGTCTGCCTTACGCGAATAGTGCGACAGCTTACGACAGATTTGCCGCCGCCGGAAGTTAGTGCAATCTGGCCCCAGCTTGCTCTCGTGCTTCAGCCGAGATTCTGAATCTGGCTGGATGCCAGCATCAGCTTGGCCACGCTGAGATCGCCGCTCGCTTCCAGTGTTTGAAGGAAGTTCCGCGTGCGCTCCAGCGCCGCGCCTTGTGCCTTGATCCACGCCTCCACATCCGTGCCGTTGCTCAGCAGCCGGACGGTGATGGCGCGCTGCGATCGGGACAGGCCATCCATGAGGCGGCGCAAGGCCAGGCGATCCCAATGTTCGGGAGGAGAATATTTGTCCGCCAGCGAGCGCAGCCGGTCCAAGCCGATGGCATGGCCCAGCGCGACATAGACGGCAGCCACCTGAGCAGGTGCCTTGCCGGTCTGGCGCGCCAACAACGCCACGTCCAGGGCCCTGGACAGATGGCGCAACAATGTCCATTCGCGGGCGAGATCTTCCGGCACATGCTTGGAAAGCGCTTCGATGCGCGTCGCATCGCCCTTGGTCAGGCTATAGCTCTCATGCAACGCCGCCAGGCTGGCGCGATAGCCGAGCACGGTTTCCCCGATCGGCGTGTCCAGAGGCTCGTTCGCCAGGAACCAGCGTGTCGCGCGGCGGAACTGGTCGGCAATCCCGCCATACAACTCGATCTGCACTTGGGCATCCATCTTGCCGTCCATGGCGTCGATACGGGCCTTGAGCGCCGACAGCCCGAAGGCGCCGTCGCTCAAGACAAAGCCGCGCGCCACATCCGCGGCCGTCAGGCCCGTGACCTCGCGGGTGCGCAGCACAAACACCGGGCCGGCCAGATTGACGATGGCATTGATCAGCACCGTGGAGACGATTTCGCGCTTCAGGCGATGGCGTCCGGGTTCCTCGGGAAAGGCCGCCACGGCGGGGGGCGGGAAGTAGCCCGTCAACAGGCTGGCAAAGAAGGGATCGTCGGGCAAGGAGCTGGCCAAAACCTCGGCATCGAGATCCAGCTTGGCATAGGCAAGCAGCACGCAGAGTTCCGGCCGCGTCAATCCCTTGCCGTCATTGGCCAGCGCTTTCAGCTGCGCGTCACCGGGCAAAAATTCCACCGCGCGATCCAGTTTGCCGCGCGCTTCCAGGTCGCGCATCAGCCGGCCGTGGGCATCGAGATCACGCGCGCCCCGCGCCTGTGCCACCGACAGTGCCAAGGTCTGGTTGTAATTGTCGGCCAGCACATGATGGGCGACATCCTCGGTCATGGAGGCAAGCAGGACATTACGATTGTCCAGGCTCAATTCGCCCCGCATCACCGGTCCGCCCAACAGAATCTTCAGATTCACCTCATGGTCGGAGGTGTCGACACCGGCGGAATTGTCCACCGCGTCGGTGTCGATACGCGCGCCCGCCCGCGCGGCCTCGATGCGGCCGAGCTGGGTCACACCCAAATTGGCGCCCTCGCCAACCACCTTGGCGCGCACTTCGCCGCCATTGATGCGCAGCGCGTCATTGGCGCGGTCGCCGGCATCCAGATGGGATTGGGAGGATGCCTTGATGTAGGTGCCGATGCCGCCGAACCAAAGCAGATCCACCTTCGCTTTCAGCAGAGCATGGATCAAAGCGGCCGGTGGCAGGCTGTCGGCCTCGCTGCCGATCAGGGCCTTCACTTCCGGCGTAAGCGGAATCTCCTTCAGGCTTCTGGCATAGACGCCGCCGCCTTTGCCGATCAACGCCTTGTTATAGTCGTCCCAGCTGGAGCGCGGCAGGTTGAACAGCCGCTCGCGCTCGCCAATACCCGTGCCTGCGTCCGCATCGGGATCCAGGAAGATATGGCGGTGGTCGAAGGCGGCGACCAGCCTTATGTGCTTGGACAACAGCATGCCATTGCCGAACACGTCTCCCGACATGTCGCCCACGCCCACCACGGTAAAGTCCGTGGTCTGAATATCGCTGCCCAGCTCGCGGAAATGGCGCTTTACCGCTTCCCAGGCGCCGCGCGCGGTGATGCCCATCTTCTTGTGGTCATAGCCGACACTGCCTCCGCTCGCGAAGGCGTCGCCCAGCCAGAAGCCGCGCTCCAGCGCGATCCCGTTGGCGATGTCGGAGAACGTGGCGGTGCCCTTGTCGGCCGCCACGACCAGATAGGGATCATCGCCGTCGCGCCGCAGCACTTGCGGCGGGGGCACCACTTGACCGTCCTTGTCCAAATTGTCGGTGACGTCCAACAGCGCATTGATGAGGGTCTTGTAGGCCGCGATGCCGGTCTCCATGAACTGTTCGCGGCTGGGATTTTCCAGCATGCGCTTGGGATAGAATCCGCCCTTGGCGCCGACCGGCACGATCACCGCATTCTTGACCTGCTGCGCCTTCACCAGCCCCAGTATTTCGGTGCGGAAATCCTCGCGCCGGTCGGACCAGCGAATGCCGCCGCGGGCGATGCGGCCGAAGCGCAGATGCACGCCCTCGACCGACGGGGCATAGACAAAGATCTCCCGCCAGGGGCGCGGCGCCGGCAATTCGTCCAGCTTGGCGGAGTCGAACTTCATCGCCATCGCGGGGCGCACCAGCCCGTCGCCGTCCTTCTGGAAGAAATTGGTGCGCAGCACCGCATCGATCACATTCTTGAAGCGGCGAATGATGCGGTCGTCATCCAGCGAAGGCACATCCCTCAGCGCCGCGGCGATGCGCTTTTCAAGTTCCGACACTTGACGGTCGCGATCGGCTGCGAGACCCGGATCGTTCCTGGCATAGAACAGGCTGACCAGCAGCGCCGCCATATCGGGATTGCGCACCAGCGCCTGCTGCATATAGGCGAGGCTGAAGGTCATGGCCGCCTGGCGCAGGAATTTTCCGATCGCCCGCAGAATCGTGACGTCGCGCCAATCCAGGCTCGCGCCGATCAC
>DATHLY010000069.1:0-2618 GCA_035487655.1 Rhizomicrobium sp.
CGCTACAGCGAATGGAGCGAAATCAATCCCTTGCGTTTCGATCCGCGCCAAATGATGGGCCAATAGGGAACTTAAGGGGATGCAATGCTTTTGGAGAGTGGCATGAAAAAACTGATTCTTCTGGTCTTGCTGCTGCTCGGCATTGCCGTCTCGCCGGCGTTGGCGGCGCTGCAGGTCGATGTCACTCAGGGCAATGCCCAGCCGCTGCCCATCGCCATTCCCGATTTCGTCGCCGGCGCTCCCGGCGACGCCCAGGCGGGCGCCAATATCGCGTCGGTGGTGCGCGCCGATCTTGAGCGTTCGGGTCTGTTCAAGCCGATCGACCCCAAGGCCTTTGTCGACCATGTCGTCAACATCAACACCGTGCCCAATTTCAACAATTGGCGGGTGATCAATGCGCAAGGCCTGGTCACCGGCCAAACGACGCTGCAACCGGATGGGCGGCTGAGAGTCGATTTCCGGCTGTGGGACGTTTATGGCGAGAGCCAGATGCTGGGCCAGCAATTCTTCACCCAGCCGGAGAATTGGCGGCGCATCGCCCATCTGGTGTCGGACGCGATCTATCAGCGCATCACCGGCGAGAAGGGCTATTTCGACACCCGCATCGTCTTTATCTCTGAGACCGGTCCGGCCACCAAGCGGGTCAAGCGGCTGGCGGTGATGGACGAGGACGGCGCCAATCCCATCTTTCTCACCCGCGGCGACTATCTGGTGTTGACGCCGCGCTTCAATCCCACGGCGCAGATGATCGCCTACATGTCCTATATCGGCACCAAGCCGCGCGTCTATCTGTTCGACCTGGAAACCGGCAAGCAGGAGATGCTGGGCAATTTTCCGAACATGACTTTTTCGCCCCGCTTCTCGCCCGATGGCAACAAGGTGGCGCTGAGCCTGGAGAATGCCGGCAATTCCGACATTTATGTGATGGATTTGCGCAGCCGCTCCATCCAGCGGCTGACCACCGATCCGGCGATCGACACCGCGCCGTCCTTCTCCCCCGACGGCAGCCAGATCGCCTTTGAATCCGACCGCGGCGGTAGCCAGCAGATCTATGTGATGAACGCCGACGGCACCAACCAGCATCGCATCAGCTTCGGCGCGGGCCGCAACGGCACGCCGGTATGGTCGCCGCGCGGCGATCTGATCGCCTTCACCAAGCAGGATGCCGGCCGCTTCGACATCGGGGTGATGCGCACCGATGGCGGCGGCGAGCGGTTGATCTCGTCTGGCTGGGAGGACGAAGGCCCGACCTGGGCCCCCAATGGCCGGGTGCTGATGTTCAGCCACACCATCGAAGGCGGCCATGGCTCGCAGATCTGGTCGGTCGATGTGACCGGGCGTAACGAGCGACGCGTTATGACGCCGGGGGATGCTTCCGATCCGGCCTGGTCGCCTCTTCTGCAATAGGGCGCGTTCTTTTGGCTGCTGGCGTTGTCGCGCGTGCTCACGGGCTATCGCCCGCTCCGCGCGACGCTCCTAGCCAGCATCCAAAATCGACGCGCCCTGGACGTGGTGCTGACTCGCGCCCTTCCCAGACGCAAAACCTTGACGAGGCGTTAAAAAACATTCGTCTCGGGGTGACAAAATCCCCTTGCCCTCGACCCGTCTGGCGTGGGCAAATATAGTCATTAGGCCGCGTGCGTCGCGGCCAGCGTCATTTTTTTGGCTCTTTTTGCCGATTTATACGTTTTGCATTCGGTACGTCATTTTTCGGCCATTTGAGCGCGGCCTGCGCTATTCGGGAGACACATTGCCATGATGAAATTTTCCAACACCTTGAAATTTGCCGCCCTGTCGGCGGCGCTCCTGCTGGGCGCCTGCACCCATAAGGAAGAGGCGGTCGCCACCGCGCCGCCGCCCGCCCCGCCGCCCGTCGCCCAGCCCGCGCCGCCGCCGCCCCGTCCCAGCATCGTCCCGGGCAGCGAGCAGGACTTCAAGGTCAATGTCGGCGACACAGTCCATTTCGCCTACAATGAGTACGCCGTCCTGGATAACGACAAGTCCACTTTGTCCAAGCAGGCGGCGTGGCTGAGCCAGTATCCCGGCGTCAAGCTGACCATCGAAGGCCATTGCGATGAGCGCGGTACCCGCGAATACAATCTGGCGCTGGGCGCCCGCCGGGCCAATGCGGTGAAGGAATATCTGGTCGCCCAGGGCGTCGCCGCCGGCCGCCTGGAGACGGTGTCCTATGGCAAGGAACGCCCGATCTGCACGGCGTCGAGCGAGGATTGCTGGGCCCAGAATCGCCGCGGCGTCAGCACCATCACTGGCGGCGCCAACTCGTGATTGCGGAATAAGGAAAATCGGGGCGCGGGTTTTGCCCGCGCCCCTTTTTGTTGAGGATCGCGATGAAGCAGCGGGCTTTGATCATTTCCCTGGGGTTGTTGCTCAGTGCTGGGGCGTTCGTCCCGGCCCAGGCGCAATTGTTCGGCCCCAGCGACGAAGAGGTGGCGCGCGAAAAGGCCCAGGACGATCAACTGACCCAGTTGAACGGCCAGTTGGACCAGGACAAGGCCCGCCTGCAGCAGCTTGAAGACAAGGTGCAAAGCCTCACGCTGTCGTTGACCCAGGCGACCGGCGCCAACGAGGCGCTCAATCATCAGTTGAGCCTGCTGAAC
>DATHLY010000070.1:0-3905 GCA_035487655.1 Rhizomicrobium sp.
CGAACATGTGACCAGTTATTTCAAGCAATTCCCCGATAAGGTGAGCACGGTCTATCTGCCTGCCTATGGGCCCTTGGTCCACAAAGCCGCCCGTCTCAGCGTGGATACGCCGGAAGATTTGAACTTCCTGCGCGCCGTCTATGGCCGGTTGAATGTTCCTGCCGGTGAAGCGGCACTGGTTGATGTGCTCGACCTGTTGGACACAGACCCTCAGATTGGCGCCATCAATGCCCATATTCGCCAGAAGCCGATGAGCGAGGTGGAACAGCCGCAGGCCGCGCGCCGCCTGGGATTGGGCACCGTGCAGTTCGGCCAGGCCTACGGCATCTCCAACCGACGCGGCCAAGTGCCCATGGACGAGGTTCGCGCCATCCTTTCGGGTGCCAAGCGGGCCGGCGTCGGCTTGCTCGACACCGCGGCCAATTATGGCGAGGCAGAGACCGTCCTGTCGCAAATGGACACCACTCCCTTCCGCATGGTCACCAAAACCGCCAGCTTGTGCCTGGGCGTGGATCACGTCGTGGCGCGGGCACGCCGTTCGGTGGAAGCGCTGGGCCGCGTCGATCTTTTGCTGGTACATGCCGCGGGCGATCTTGCGGGGCCGAAGGGCGCGGATTTGTGGAAGGCGCTGCAAAACCTTAAGGAAAATGGAGAAGTTGGCGGCATCGGCATCTCCGCCTATGTTGCGGACGATCCCGTGGAGCTGGCGGAACGGTTTCGTCCCGACGCCATGCAAGTACCCTTGAGCCTGCTGGATCAGCGGCTGTTGCGCGACGGTTCATTGAGGCGATTGAAGGAGTTGGGTGTTGAAATTCACGCCCGATCGCTTTTTCTGCAAGGCCTTCTCTTCATGGAGATGCCGCCGGAAAGCCTGATGCATGCGGCCCCCATGCTGGCGCAGGTGCGCGCGCACATCGCAAAGTCCGGAGGCACGCCTTTGGCCGCCGCGCTTGGGTTTGTTCTCTCGCGCCCAGAGGTGGATGTGGCGGTGGTCGGCGTGGCCGCGGCCAGGCAGTTGGAGGAGATTTTTTCGGCCATGACGGCTGCCCCACCCGAGCTCGATTGGGCCGCTTGCGCGCTGGATGACGCGCGTGTGCTGACGCCGTCTCTTTGGTAGCTATTCGAGCAATTGCGCCACATGATCGGCGACGGCGAGCGAAGCGGTGAGCCCCGGCGATTCGATTCCGAATAAATTTACCAACCCGGGCAGGCGGTGAACGGAAGGACCGTCGATACGGAAGTCGGCATTGGGTTGGCCCGGCCCCGCCAGTTTTGGCCTCACGCCCGCATAATCCGGCATCAGCATCTCCGCTTTCACGCCCGGCCAATAGGAAGCGATGACGGGCGCGAACCGGGCGGCAATGTCGTGCGACACGGTGTAGTCGATGGCTCCCGGATCGTTGTTCGCCAGCCATTCGACATTGGGGCCGAAGCGGGCGCGGCCGCCCATGTCCAAGGTCACATGCACGCCCAACCCACCGGGCTCGGGTACGGGATAAATCAGATGGCGGAATGGACTCCTGATCGAAAGGCCCGCGTAGTTGCCCTTAGCAAGGAAGAGAGGAGGGATGTTCCGCAATCCTTCAATCCGCGATGCCAGCGAGTGCGCCCATAGACCTGCCGCATTAACGACCAGGCGCGCTTTAAGCGCGATCTCCTCGCCTTCGCTTTGCACCGACAGGGCCCAGCCGCCATCCCTTGGCCTGATCGCGGTCACGCGAGCGCCGCGCACCAAGGTCCTGTCGCCCAGCAGCGCCAGCATATATTGGTGACTGTCGATGATGCCGGTGGAGGGCGAGAAAAGGCCTGAATCGGCACGGACGTCGGGCTCGAGTGCGGCGATTTCCTGCCTGCCCAGGGGCCTTAAATCGTCCACGCCATTGCCTGCCGCCAACCTGGCGATTGCCGCCAACTGGGCCTCCTGACCGGATTGGCCGACAATCAGCTTTCCCAATTTTCGGTGCGGCACGCCATGGGCGGCGCAAAAGTCATAAAGAAGGTGTTTGCCCGCGACGCAGAGCTTCGCCTTTAGCGAGCCTTGGGAATAGTAGATGCCGGCGTGAATCACCTCGCTGTTGCGGGCGCTGGTCTCCATGCCGGCATGGTCGTTCTTTTCCAAGATAATGGTGTCGCGTCCATCCAAGACAAGCCGGCGCGCCACCGCCAGCCCCACGGCGCCGGCGCCGATGACCACCACTTCGGTCTCAAAGCTTTCCATGTCCGCTTCTTGCCGTGAAAGCGTATGTCCGGCAACCCGCATCACGCGGGTGGTTGCCTAATCAGGTCTTTTATGGCGCTATGCGCGCCATGTTTTTCGTGCTGTCCAAGATACTCTGGACGCTCGCCGCGCCCAGTCACTGGCTTGGGCTGCTTGTGGTGGCGACCGCCCTTTGTCTTTTGTTGCGCTGGCAGCGCGCAGCCAAGGTGTTTGCCTTGGTCGCTGTGGCGTTAATTCTGACGGCATGGCTCGCCGCAGTGCCCTTGGCGCGAGTCTGGGAGAATCGCTATCCGCGCCCACCCTGGCCCGATCATGTCGATGGCATCCTGGTATTGGGCTCAGGATTTGACAGCGCGCTTCTGCGGCAGCGCCATGCACCTGGGACCAATGAGGGGGCCTATCGCCTGGTGGAAGGTCTGGCCGCCGCGCGTCACTATCCCGACGCCAGGCTGGTTTTCACCGGCGGATCGGGAGCATTGGAAGGATCCCAATTTCCGGAATCGGACACGGCGCGCTATGTCTTCACGGAATTGGGGCAGGATCCCAAGCACATGATCCTGGAATCCCGGTCCCGCAACACCTACGAGAATATCCTGTATTCCAAAGCCATCGTGAAACCCAGGCCGGGTGAGGTCTGGTTGCTTGTCACGGCCGCAATGCATATGCCGCGCGCCATGGCGATTACGCGCAAGCTAGATTGGCGGATGATGGCGTGGCCCAGCGATTTCACCACCGGCCCCCAGAGCAGCGGAAGCATTTGGGGGGTCACCGGCAATCTCGAATTGATGGACTATGTCGTGCATGAGTGGATCGGGCTCGAGGCCTATCGGCTCACTGGCAAGGCGCAATAAAGTGACCCAAATGGATGAGCAACTCGGGGGAACATCATGGTTCCTTCCAGTTCCTGCGGAACCTGCGCAACTTCTCGGCCCGCGCCTTGTTCTCAATTTCGCGATTTACGCAGGAGACCAAGATGAAACTGACGACAATTGCAAGCCTGGCGGCTCTGGCTGCCGCATCGGCGCTCAGCCCCGCATTGGCCGATCCGGTGACACGCGAACAGGCCAAGGCGGATTATCACCAGGCCCAGGCCGATGCGGCCAAATCCCAAATGCAGAAGGAAGCCGCCCAGGACGAGGCCAGTGCCGCCGCGGCGGATGCCGCCAGTGCGCAGGCCCAGGCCAACGCGGCTCAGGCCGATGCCAGCACGCTGCATTCGAAAGCCAATGAAACGCAAGCTCAGGCCAATATGGCTAAGAATCAGGCCGATGCTTCAAAGGCTCAGGCCCAGGACGCCCAGGCTCGCGCCGATAAGGCACAAGCCAATCGCGACGCCGCGCTTGATCGCGCGGAGGATGCCCGCGAGACCGCCCACAACAATTAAAGGTACGGAAGGAAGCCCGCTTCGGCGGGCTTCTCTTCATCCGGTTCTTCATCCGGTGCGCAGATAGCGCACGGCTTCATCGCGCCCGAACAGATAAAGCAATGTCCTCAATGTGTCGCCGCGCGGCGATTTCAGGTCAGGATCGCGCGAGAGAATGAGGCGGGCATCGTCATGGGCCACGGCCAACAGGTCAGCATGGGCGTTGACGTCCGCGATACGAAACTCCTCCATGCCGCTTTGGCGTTTTCCCAGCATTTCGCCGGGGCCGCGCAGGCGCAGATCTTCCTCGGCGATGACGAAGCC
>DATHLY010000071.1:0-3031 GCA_035487655.1 Rhizomicrobium sp.
GGTAAAATAGAGAGTCGAATTTCGAGGGTCTTGCGGCACGATGACGCAGAAAATGCCTTGTTCTGCGGCCACTTATCCAAAAAGACGGCCAATTAGACAGGAGGAAGAGCGTGCGCCTTGCGCTGTATGAGCCGGACATTCCCCAGAATGCCGGCAGCCTTATGCGGCTGGGCGCCTGCTTGGGGGTCGGGATCGACATTATCGAGCCCTGTGGATTTCTGCTGTCGGATCGCAATTTTCGCCGTGCCGGCCTGGACTATCTCAAAAGCGCCGACATTTGCCGCCATCCATCCTGGGCGCGGTTCCATGACGATTTTTCAGCCCGGCCAGGCTCGCATCGGCTGGTGCTGCTGACCACAAGGGCGGATTTGGCCTATTGCGATTTCCACTTCGCGCCGGAGGACACGCTGTTGGTGGGGCGGGAAAGCGCGGGCGTGCCCCTGGCCGTGCATGAGGCGGCCGATGCCCGCCTGCTGATTCCCCTGCGTCCGGGTCTCAGGTCCTTGAACGTCGCGCAAGCCGCCGCAATGGTGCTGGGCGAAGCGCTGCGCCAGACCGGTGGCTTTCCAAGGAAGGGATAATGGAGCTCACGCTATTCCAGGAGGGCGGCCTGATCGCGCTGGCCCAAGTGCTGATGATCGACATCGTGCTGGCGGGCGACAATGCCGTCGTGATCGGGCTCGCCGCCGGCCGGGTGCCGCCGGAATTGCGCAATAAGGTCATCTTCTGGGGACTGGTCGCGGCAGTGGTCCTTCGGGTGGGCTTGGCGGTCATTGCCGTATCCTTGATGCAGATCATCGGGCTGACCTTGGCGGGCGGAATCATTCTTCTGTGGGTCTGCTGGCGCTTCTGGCGCGACATCTCCGGCGACAAGCATGGTGACGCGGCGGTGCCGGACGCGACCGCATCCCTCAAGCGCGCCATCCTGCAGATCGTGCTGGCCGACGTCTCCATGTCGCTGGACAATGTGCTGGCGGTGGCGGGCGCCGCGCGCGATCACATCGATGTGCTGGTGATCGGCTTGCTCATGTCGGTGGCGCTGATGGGCGCCGCGGCCAATATCATCGCCCGGCTGCTGGAGCGTTATCGCTGGATCAGCTATCTGGGCCTGGCGATCGTTCTCTATGTCGCTCTGTCGATGGTGTGGCACGGTGGGCATGATGTGCTGAAGGCCATCAGCTGACTTTCAGCAGCAACGCGGTAGCATCATCGGACTTCTTGAATCGAGGAAACCTGTCGCCGCCTGAATCGCCGGATTCGATGGCGCGCAATTCCTCGCCCAGCGCCGCAAGCCCTTTGTCCATCGCCGCCGCCATCAAACCATCCACGCCATAGGCGCCATAATCGCTGGCCAGCGCCAGGAAGCCGTCCGTCGCCAGCAAAAGTGTAGTCGAGGGCCGAACCTTGATCGTGCGTCGCGACACATGGGAGGCCGCCCGCACATCCGGACTAAACAGCCAGGTGTCGCCGCTGTTGATGCGATTGCGGGTGGCGCGCAGCACGTCGATAAATTCCGGCCGGTCGAGACCGGTGGCCGGTGACAAGCCTTTTTCTTTGGCCACGCGGCGCGCGCGTTCGGCCTCCGCGGCGCGTTTGTCGAAGATCTCGCCCACCACCGCCACCGCGGCGTCGTCCTGTTTTACCAGCGCCGCGCAATCGCCGTACCAGAGAAGTTCAATTTCTGACTCCCTCCGGCTGATCACGACAGCAAGCATCATGGACGCACATGGCGTCTGCCACATCTCCTCTGGCGGATGACGGCGCAGGGCCTCAAAGCTTTTCTGTGTGTCCGCTAGCGCGGCGCGCAGTGCTTTACGCCCGCCGCTACCCTCACCCAGATGCGCCATTAGCCGGCGCGCGCCGAATTGGGCGATCCAGGCGGCATCGCTGGGGCCGGGCATCAGGCCATCGCCCAGCATCGTGGCCCCATCGATCACCACGGCGGCACCGTTACTATGGCCGAATGCATCCTCATTGGGCTTGGCGAGATTGCCGGGCAAGGACAGGGAATCCAGAAGCTGCAACGTCATGCCTGGCGTATCATTTCTTTAAGACGGTCGCGCAAGGCGCTCTCATCGGCGGCGAAATCCCCTTGCACCCACCAGTCTTGCAGTGCGGCTAGGACACGGCCGACTTCGGGCCCTTCCGGCACGCCCGCCAGCATCACATCGCGCCCGCTTAGGGGAAAGCGCGGCCGCTGCCAGCTATCCGCCATATCCAAAAGCATCCTCCACGCGCCCGCCGGGCTCTTTGCCGGCTCGCCCGCCCATTGCAGCAACAATTTGTCCCGGAAGCAGGCTTCGCCCAGCCGATAGAGCAAGCGTCGTGCCTCCTGCGCAGACAGCCGTGCCGCGATTCTGTCTCCCCCCAGCGCCTGTTCCAGCCGGGCGCGATCAACATTGGAAAGCCGCAAACGGGAAGCCGCAGCCCGCGCCACCTCTTCGCTGTCGGACAACAGCGCGGCCAGGCGCAGCACCGGATCGCGGGGAAAGCCGTTCTCGGCATCCAATGCCACCAGCCGTTCCAGCCGCAGCACTTGCAAGGCTCCCGGCAACAGTTCGGGCAGAATGCCGGTCGCCGCCATGACCCTGAGCACCGGGCCCGGATGATCGGCTTCCAACAGGCGCCACAATTCTTTGGCAATCCGTTCTGCCGAAAGGGTCTTGAGCTTGTCCTTGGCGTCTGCTGCGGCGCGCAAGCCGTCCTCGTCGATTTCGCCCCGGCCATACCAGGCATGGAAGCGGAACAGGCGCAGCACCCTGAGATAATCCTCGGCAATACGGGTGCGCGCATCGCCAATGAAACGCACCTTGCCTGCGATCAAGTCCTCCACGCCGGTGGCATAGTCGAAGATCTCGCCATCTGCTGAGGCGTAAAGCGCATTGATGGTGAAGTCCCGGCGCGCCGCATCCAAAGCCCAATCATCGGTGAATGCGACTTTGGCATGCCGGCCATCGGTTTCCACGTCGCGGCGAAGCGAGGTGATTTCGAAGGCATGCGTCCCGGCCAGCGCGGTTACGGTGCCGTGATC
>DATHLY010000072.1:0-4429 GCA_035487655.1 Rhizomicrobium sp.
GATACATCTGGCTTCTCAGCGCATCGGCAAGATCCGCTGTCATCAAATTGCCGGTGCCGATGCCTGGAATGACTCGCGGCCCCGCCTTGGCGGTCTTCACCGACTTTTCCGGCGTGGTCAGCTTGTTGAGCAAAGCATTGAAGTCTTGCTGCATCTCTTTTTTGGTGGGCTGGGGCTTGTCCGCCGGCTTTTCCTTGGCGATGTCGAACTTCGGCATCTCCGGCTCTGGCGCCGGCTCCACCTCCTGCATCTGCGGTATGGGCGGCGGCTCCAGCACCGGCGGCGGCCGGTCGATCACCTTTTCGGGCACAGGCGGCGCTTGGGCCGCAATGTCGGTCTTGTCGGCGATGGTCACCAGATCCACCGGCACGACATGGGTGTCCTCGGGCGCGGTGAAGTTGCGCTGGAAGGTCAAGAACGCGGTGGCAAAGATCAGCCCATGGAACAGCGCCGACAGCGCCACGCCATAGCGGGGGCCACGCGCTGTGGTGGCGCCCGCGTGCCCGGTGGAGAAAGCCACCGCGGCTACCGCTTTACGGGTTGGGCTTCGGCTTGACGACATCTGTCACCAGCCCGATATGGGTGAAGCCGGCTGCCGCCAGCAGCCCCATCACTTCCATCACCTTGCCATAAATGGCGCGGTCATCGCCGCGCACGAAGATGCGCTGGTCGTAGCCATTGGCCGCGATCGCTTTGAGCTTGTCCACCAGGACCTCCTCGGGCACCCGTTCCTTCTGCAGGAAGATGGCGCCGTCGCGCCGGATGGTGATGGAAAGCGGTTCGCGATCCTGGCCCAGCGCCGGCGCCTTGGTCTTGGGCAGATCCACCGGCACGCCGACAGTGAGCAAGGGCGCGGTCACCATGAAGACGATGAGCAGTACCAGCATCACGTCGACAAAGGGCGTGACGTTGATCTCGGACATGGCATGGCGGCGCAGCCGCCCCCGGCCCCGTGAACTGGTATGCTGGATTCCAGCGGCCATCAACGTGTCACTTTCTCATCCAGCTGGCGCGACAGGATCGCGGAATATTCATCCGCGAAAGCATCCAGCGAATTCACATAGCGTCCGATCTCGGCGACAAAGCGGTTGTAGAAAATCACCGCCGGGATCGCCGCCAACAGACCCATGGCGGTGGCGAACAAGGCTTCCGCAATGCCCGGCGCCACCACCGCAAGGGTGGTGTCATGGCGCGCCGCGATGGCCGAGAAGCTGTTCATGATGCCCCACACCGTGCCGAACAGCCCGACAAAGGGCGAAACCGAACCGATGGTGGCCAGAATGCCGAGTTGCTTTTCGATGCCGTCGGTCTCGCGCAGGATGGTGACGCTCATCGCCTTTTCGATCCGATCCTTCACGCCGGGGATCATGGACTCGCGCAAGCCGCCATTGGATTCAAAGCCGCGCCGCCATTCGCGCAAACCGGCGATGAACATGGCGGCCAGGGGATGGTCGTTGCGGGCGGCGAATTGCTGGTAGAGCTCGTCCAGCGACTGGCCCGACCAAAAGAGCTTCTCGAACCTGCGCGCTTTCCGCTTGAGACTGGAGATGGCCAGCAGCTTGTTGAAGATGATGGTCCAGGACCAGAGCGAGGCCAGCAGCAACAGGATCATCACCGCCTTCACCACAATGTCGGCGCGCATGAACATCGAGACGATGGAAAAATTGCCCGACAACATCTCGCTCATGCCCGAGGCGCTGGCTGCGCCCGGCGGCGCCGCCAGGGATTGGGACTCCGCCTGCGGCCCCGCCGGTGCGGCGATGGGCGGCGCGTTTTGCGCCCAGGCCTGTGACTCCACCACCGGCAAGGCTGGGGCGGCGATCAGAATCAGGAAGGCGGCGGCGATGGGCTTGATCATTGAAAAACCTTTTGGCGCCAACGCGCTCTCGTGGCTAATGGCGGGCGATCTTGGCCGAAGTTTGGCGAATAGGCTCAAGTTTCATCCGCGACAACAAAAGGCGCAAGAGTCTCAAACACGTATTTGGGCAGGCGGCGCGGCTTTCCGGTTAACGTGGTGATACAGGCTTCGATCCGCCCCTCGACCAAAAGGGCGTCGCCATGGCGGATACGCTGCAGCACTGCGAGCCGGGCGCCGGAGACTTCGGTCAAGACCGAATGCACCGCAATCTGGTCGTCCAGCCGCGCGGGGCGGAAATAGTCCACCGCGATGCGCCGGATGGTCCAGGCGGTGGGGTCCTCATCTTGCAGGTTCGCGCGCGAAATGCCGGCCAGGCGGAAGAATTCGGTTCGCCCCCGCTCCATATAGCGCAGGTAATTGGCGTGATAGACCATGCCGGAAAGGTCGGTATCCTCGTAATAGACGCTGATCGGCAGGATGTGAGTCCTGCCGTCGAAGCGACCTAGACCTTTCAACCCGCCTTTCAACTCATTCATCACTGTCGCTCGCAAACAGACCGGTCTGCACCGGCGAGGACGGCGGCGCCGCAAGCCCGAGATGGCCGTAAGCCGCGCCCGCAAGAACGCGGCCGCGCGGGGTGCGCTGCACCAGGCCCTGTTGCATCAGATAGGGCTCGACGATCTCCTCGATGGCATCGCGCGGCTCGCCCAGCGCCGCGGCGATGGTTTCGATTCCCACCGGCCCACCGCCGAAATTCTCCGCAATCAGAGTGAGGTACCGGCGGTCGAAACCGTCCAATCCGCGCCCGTCCACTTCCAGCCGCGTGAGGGCGGCATCGGCGATCTTGGCGTCCACGCTGGGCTGTTTGGCGATGGTGGCGAAGTCACGCACGCGCTTGAGCAGGCGACCGGCAATGCGCGGCGTGCCGCGCGAACGCGCGGCGATTTCGCGCGCCCCATCCTTGGTCAGGGCGAAATCCAGCACCCGCGCGCCGCGCTCCACAATCGCCAGCAATTCCTCGGGCGTATAAAAATTCAGCCGCACCGGAATGCCGAACCGGTCGCGCAGCGGCGTTGTGATCAGGCCCGAACGGGTCGTCGCCCCGATCAGGGTGAACGGCGCCAGTTGGATTTTCACCGACCGCGCCGCAGGCCCCTCGCCGATCACCAAATCGAGCTCGTAATCCTCCATGGCAGGATAGAGAATTTCCTCCACCGCCGGATTGAGACGATGAATCTCGTCGATAAACAGGACATCGCGCGGCTCCAGATTGGTCAGGATGGCCGCGAGATCACCCGCCTTGGCCAGCACCGGTCCGGAGGTGGAGCGGAAATTCACGCCCAACTCGCGCGCCACGATCTGCGCCAGCGTGGTCTTGCCCAATCCCGGCGGCCCATGAAACAGCACATGGTCCAGCGCCTCGCCGCGCGAACGTGCCGCGTCGATGAACACGGAAAGGTTTTCCCGCGCCTGTTGCTGACCGACGAAATCGGCGAGCCGCTTGGGCCGAAGCGAGGCTTCGAGGGTATCGTCCTCGCCGCGTTCAGGCGCGAGCGTTTCGTTCTTCAAGGAGCGTTTCTCGATCACCGCGCCATGCCTTTCAGCGCTTCACGGATCAAGGCGGAAGCCTCGCTATGTTCACCCAGCGCCTGCGCGGCGCGTGCCACCGCCTCGGCGGCACGGGCATCGGAATAGCCCAGATGCATCAGCGCCGACACCGCATCGCCTTCCGGGCCGCGCGGGGCATGCGCGATTGCCGCAGCCCTGCCATCCTCACCATGCAGCATCACGGAAGGAACCTTATCCTTCAACTCGGTGGCGATGCGCAGCGCCAGCTTGGGGCCCACGCCGGGCGCGCGGCCGATCATCGCTTTGTCGCCCAAGGCCAGCGCTCGCTGCAAATCGCGCGGGCTCAAGGTGGAAAGCACCGACAGCGCCACCTTGCCGCCCACATTCTGGACCGTCTGCAGCAGGCGGAACCATTCGCGTTCTTCCGCGCCGGCAAAGCCATAAAGCTTGATCGCATCGTCGCTGACTTTCATCTCGATCATCAGGCTGGCATGGGCGCCCACCGCCAGGCGTGAAAGGGTGGAGGCGGGGCAATGGATCAGATAGCCCACGCCATTCACATCCAGGATCACCGTATCGTCGGTGATGGAATCGACCGTGCCGGTCAGCTTGCCGATCATTGCGCAACCATCTTGAGCGCGCGCCTGCCGGACGAATGGGCATGGGTGATCGCCGCCGCCAAGGCATCGGCGGCATCGGCTTGCGTCACGCCGCAAGCGGGCAACAGCCGCTTGACCATGAACTGCACCTGTTCCTTGCCGGCATGGCCGGCGCCGACCACGCATTTCTTGATGTGGTTGGGGGTGTATTCCGCGATCTCCAGCCCCGCCTGCGCCGCCGCCAGCAGCGCCACGGCGCGGGCATGGCCGAGCTTGAGCGCCGCCGACGGGTCCTTGGCGACAAAGGCCTGCTCGACGGCGATGGCGGAGGGCGCATGAAGTGCGATCACCGCCGAAAGCTCACGGTGCAGAACCATCAGCCGCGCCCCCAGCCCCATCGCCG
>DATHLY010000073.1:0-12911 GCA_035487655.1 Rhizomicrobium sp.
TTTCGTGATCGCGAGGCGGCGTCGTTCCTCCCCAGAAGGATAACAAATGAGGTTTGCCGTGATCCTTGACCGGGATGATCGTGGAAATGGCGCCCGGCGTGTGCCCGGGATAAACGTAGAGAGTCAAAGTGGTGTCGCCGAGCGTCAGCTTTTGGCCGCTTGTTACGATCATATCGCGACGCGGCGCAGGCGCCTGGGGCCGACCATTCCTGGCAGGTGATGAAGCACTTTTTTCCGCCAAGGCATAATCAACTTCAGACATCAACAGATGAACCTGCGGATAATGATCCTGCATATAGAGCGCGCCGCCATAATGGTCCCCATGGCCATGTGTGATGACGATGTATTTTATATCCGATGGGTTCAGACCTATTTTTTTGAGTCCGCCAACAATGTAGGTTTCGGCTTCTTGGGAATTATCCAGCGTGTCGAAAAGGATGATGCCGTCGCTTGTCGTGAGCGCCCAAGATCCGACAGAGCCAATGCCAACATAATATAGATTGTCGAAAGCCTTTGTGGGGGGAGGAATGGGTAAAGATTGTGACCGAGCTGTTGCGAGGTCGGGGCCGTTGGAGGCAATTTGCGTGCACATCAGGCCGATCGAATTCTTAAGCTCTAAGTCGTTGCCCGCCAATCCTTTCGCTTTGTCCAGGTGCTCCTGCACTGCGGGAGGCGGCAAAGCATGAGCGTCGATTGACAATGCCAGCGCCGTAGCCAGCCCAAATCCAACAGTTCCGATGCGCAACAACTGGGATTTCATTTTCCACCCCATCATGTCAATATGTAAGATACAGCATCACAATATACCATCTCGTCAATTGTTGAATCGGGCATGTCTGACAGACACGAGAATTTGACGAAGCAGCGTCGAGGCTTAGCCCTGCCGCCGTCATCATGGAATCGATGCGCCGGCGTTCATGGCGAGATTTCCCCCGTCCATGGGAATCAAGGCACCTGTCATCCAGCTTGACGCATCCGACGCAAGCAAGACGGCCAGTCCTTTGATGTCATTCGGCTCGCCCATACGCCCGCGCGGCAGGCCGCTGAGAAATCTGTCGCGAAGTGCGGGATCGGCCGTCATGCGCTGCTCCAAGCTGGGGTTGATGACCTGGGCCGGCAAAATCGCATTGACGCGCACGCCGCGGCCCGACCATTCGGTGCTGAGTTCGCGCGTCATCTGGGCGACGGCGCCCATCGCCATACAGTAGGCAATATGTCCGCGACCCATCGCCGTCACACTGGCGATTGAGCCGATATTGACAATGCTCCCGCGGCCTGCCGCCAACATTCTGCGGCCAGCTTCCTGGCAGCAACAGAACCGGCCAAAAACAATATTCCGCCACGTCTGCTCCACGGCCTCCAGCGGGATCTCCTCCGGCCGCCCCAGGACAGCTTCGCCGGCAACATTGCCGAGAAAATCTATCCGCCCAAAGTCGCGATCGAGCTGGGCGAACATGCGGCGGATTTGCTCGGGCTCTGAGACGTCGCACGTCACCGCGACGGCCCGGCGTCCAAATTTATGAATCTCGTCCGCCGTATTTTCCACGCCCGCGATATTGCGGCCCGCCAGCATCAGATTCGCCCCAGCCTCGGCCAGCGCAATCGACATGGCGCGACCCATGCCGCTGCCAGCTCCGGAAACCAGGGCGACGCGTCCGGTGAGATCGAACAGTGCGGATGCAATCATGGCCGGTTTCTGGCTGGGCGCGTATGGAAGAAGCAAAAGCGGAAGGGAAAAATACTTCGGCCGATGCCGCCAGTCCAACTCCAAACTTTCTGCCAATATCGGCCATCAATGAACCGGAGCGAAGGCGCTGCCCGCGCCCGCCGGCGCTTCCAGGGATGGCAGATAGTTGGGGGCCTTGCGCGCATGAGTGGCCTGCTCAAAGGCATAGCCGAGCGCCAATATCCTTGCGTCCGACCAAGCCGGGCCGATGACGGACAGACCGACCGGCAAGCCCTGGACGTAGCCCATGGGCACGGTCAGATGCGGATAGCCTGCCACCGCGGCTAGACCGGTAAACTCTCCGCCGCCGGCCGTGTTTGCGCGCACACGATCCACCCGGAAGGCCGGTTCGGTGGTGGGATGGATCAGTGCGTCGAGGCGGTAGCGCCCAAACAGGTCATCCAGCGTTCCCGTGGCCAGGCGTGTCAGTTCCTCATGCGCCCGGATATAGTCAGGCGTGCTCAGATCGCCCCTGGCATCGGATTCGATGAATATGTTTTGGCCAAATAACGCGGTCTCGCGCGGGGATGCCGCATTGAAGGCGATAAGATCCGACAGTGTGTGAATCGGACTGGCTGGCAGGCTGGCCAAATAGGCATTGAGATCGTTCTTGAAGTCATATTGCAGTACCAGCTCCTCATCGCCTGATCGGAACGATGCTTGGGGCGGGATCACGAAATCGCTGATCTCGACGATCTCCGCGCCTCGCGCCTTCAGGGCTGCCAGCGCTTGGGCGAAGAGCAGATCGGTATCGGATGGCAGCGCGCCCGGCGGAGGCATCACGACGCCCAATCTCTTACCCTGAAGCGAGGCATCGGACAGCGCCGCAAAATCGGATTTCTTCGCATCGGCATTGGTGGTCGCGGCATCGGCCGGATCGCTACCCGATATGGCATTCAGCAATATTCCGGCATCAGCCACCGTGCGAGCCATTGGCCCGGCGGTGTCCTGGTTGTGGGAGATCGGTACGACATGCGTGCGCGAAACCAAACCCAATGTCGGCTTGAATGAGACGATGCCATTGAACGAGCCAGGGCAAACCAGTGAGCCATTGGTTTCGGTGCCGATGGCTGCGGCGGACAGGCTGGCGGCGACGGCAACGGCACTGCCGGAAGAAGAGCCGCAGGCATTGCGATCCAGCACATAGGGATTTTTCACTAGCCCGCCAATCCCCGACCAGCCTGAGATGGAATGGGAAGAGCGGAAGTTCGCCCATTCGCTGAGGTTGGTCTTGCCCAGGATCACGGCCCCCGCCGCCCTGAGCCGTGCCACCAGCGGCGCGTCGCGGTGCGTGACATTGTTGGCCAATGCCAGCGACCCGGCGGTGGTGGGCATGGAGTCAGCCGTTTCAACATTGTCCTTCACCAGGATCGGAATGCCGTGCAGCGGTCCGCGGGCACCGCTGGTCTTGCGCTCGGCGTCCAGTGCCACGGCATCGGCAATGGCGTTGGGGTTGACGGCGATGACGGCGTGCAGCTCTGGCCCATTGCGGTCAAGAGCTTCAATACGGGCCATATAGGCCCGCACCAGCTCGGCCGCGGAAACGCGCCCCGCCGCCATGTCGGCCTGCAATGTCGCGATGTTCTTATCTGCGACCTGGTAAGTCGCGGCAGAGGCTTTGGCCGTCAGGATTGCCACGGCGACAAGGACGATCAAACTTCTCATTTCAGCAGCCCCCCGGATTGTCTGATTCAGCGAAAGAAAAACCCGCGAGGCTTGCGCCTCGCGGGTTTGCATTGAAGCCGTAAACCGCCCCTTACGGAAGCAGGTTGACGTTGTAGGTCAGGGTGGCGACGACGTTGCCGGCGCAGGCATGGGTGGTCGCCATGTAGAAGTTCGCGCACTTGGCGTTGCTGAGATCGGTGCTGCTATAGCGCAAGTCCAGCGCAAAGCCCTTCCAGGTCGCGGTGGCGCCGATATCGGCCCAGGTATAGTCGCTCGAACCCGAATATTTGGCGTTCTGCGCCCATTGATGGCCGAGATTGCCGCTCACGCTCAGCCAGTCGAGGATGGTGTAGCTCGCATTGCCATACAAAGCGTTGCCGGTGCCGCCATTGAAGGCCAGGTTGTCGGACCAGGCCCAGGTGCCACTCAGCGTCAGCGGGCCGAAGGATTTGGTGAACTGGTTTTGGATTTCGAAATAGTCCGCATTGGGACCGGCGCCGTAACTTTCCGACGGGTAGGAATAGTAGTAGGGCTCGAAATTCCAGTCTATGCCCCACAGGTCGGTGTGCTTGCCGCCATAGATGTCGAGTTCGATTTGGGGATTGTTGCCGGAGCCGGGCGTGAAGTCCACTTCCGAGGCCCAGGCGCCGACATAGAAACCTTCCGGACCGGTGACATTCAGCGATCCCTGCGGCGCGAAGTTGCGCTCATTCTGGCTGATGCCGCGGAAACGATAGTCGCTGGTCACCGCCACATAACCAGTCAGCGCCCACGGGGGAGCGTCCTGGGCGAAAACGGGGGCCGTGGCGGCGGCAACGCCGGCCAGGGTGATCGCGCCCAAAAACAATTTGGTCGAATTATTCATTTCAAGTCCTCTTGTTGCCAGGCGCAAAGCTTGGATGCGTCACGCCCCCGGATGTCGATGACAGTTCTGTTTCGCCCGCCCAATCTCAATATGGCGACTTGCCTTTTGCCCCCGTTTTGGGGGCCAAAAAGCGCGATTTGGGCAGCCGTTGTTGCGATGCAACAGTTATTTGCCTAAATTTTGGGCGGTGGGCCTTAATGCTGTGCATTGAGGCCATAGTTTCTCGGGGCTGCTCATGCTGTTGCATGCAGCCTGCCACAAACCTGTGCAAGGCCGCCTGCGGGCGATATCCCGCAGGCGGCCTTGAGTCTCACCACTGTTCCTTAGAACAGGATGCCGGTTTCGATCAGCCCACGGAACTGATCGGTGTCGTTGCCCAGCGGTCCAAGTGCGGCGCCGGATGTCGTGCTGCCGGCGCTGACATAGGAAACCTCAGGACGGATAAAGAACCGCTTGTATTGCCAAGTCGGCGTGATGGTGAAGGAGAAGGCGTTGCTGCCCACACCGTACAGGACATTAAGTGGGCCCGAAGAGTCGACATACTCAAAACGACCGGACAATTTCCAGAAGTCGTTGAACGCGTAGGTGATCAGCACTGCGCCGCTGGTCGAGGACGTCGTCGTTTTACCCGAGCCGGGAAACGCAAAGTTTTCCGTATATTGGAAGTAGGGGCTGATCGTCCAGGAACCTGATGTGTGAGTGTAAATCAGGTTGAATATTTCGCCATTGTTCTGAAACAGCGTGCTGCCGGCATTGCCATAATAGGTATGGCCAAGATTGCCTTCGCCCGCAAAGGCCAGTGTGTCAGCTCCACCATTGAAGCCGTAGGAGATCAGACCGGATATCGTGTTAAACTTGTTGGAATAGAATCCGTCATTCCATGATAACGAGACCGTCAGTGCGCCACTGGTATAGTTGGCTTGTACGCCACGGCTGACCAGGGGTTCCTGACCCCAGAGCAGCCCGCGTTCGACATTCATGTTTTCATAGGTGAAGGCATATTCGTCCCCGATTAGGGTCGGCAATTCGCCCGCGATCACATTGAAGGAGTCGTTGAGAGCCACCTTGGCCCAGGCCTGCGGCACGGCTCCAAAACTGGCGCCGGTGTTGGTCGAGGCGTTGGTATAAGGCACGCCAAGGGTTGGATAGGAATAGGCGCCGGCCTGGACATACCATTGGAACCAGCCGTCGGTCTTTTGCAGCACGACCATGCCATTGGTCAGGTCCACATAGCCGTCGCGGTCGCCGGGAATTGCATGCGCATTGGTCTGGCCCATCACCATGCCCGAGATAGCCGCGCTGACATAAACCTTGCCTAGTATCTCTTCGACCCCGGGAACGGCGTCCAGGCTGATTGGTGCTGGATTGTTTGTCAGCGGCCCCGACATGGCAGGCATGGGAACCGGTGCCGGCGCTGGTGCGGCGGGAGCGGCGGCTTCTTGAGCCTGGACGCTTCCCATCATCAGGGCCGCGATGCCGCACGCGCTCAACAGAACCTTGGTCAGTTGTTTCATGTCAAAATCCCTCTTCGATGACAGGCACCATTCGCGCCCGGGACGGGTGCCGCCCGCACGCGATGACAGTTCGATCACAGAGGCCTAAGCTCAATATCTGATGGTGTCGCGGTGGTACCATTTGGCGTTGGGAAATGTTGTATTTGCCCGGCCGTTGTTGCGCGGCAACACGCATTTGACTGTTTTTTGTGCGATAGCTCTTTCTTTGAGCAAACATGACAAAAGCGTTATGGAATCTCCGGCATACCATGAAATGGAGAGGTGATGAGATTCGCGGCTCGGATTCGTGGCAGATCGCTCGTGCGGTCCTCTTTGCGCCTGCTCATTCGGTGAGCGTCATTTGACCTGCCGCATCATCCTTATCCGGCACGGTCAGCCGCATATCGCGCTTCGTCCTCGCACCTCGCATGCAGGCTTTGGCGAATATATAGACGCTTATGAGGAAGCCGGTCTATCGCCGGCCAATATTCCGCCGGAAGAATTGCGTGATCTGGTCCGGGAACTCGATCACGTTTTTACCAGCGGGCGTCCCCGCAGCCATCAGAGCGCCGCGGCAGTGGCGCCGCATGCCGAATTGATCGCCGATCCCTTGTTCGCCGAAGCGCCGCTGGCAAGCCCGCCCATCCCGCTGCTCAATATGCGGGTTCCCAAATGGGCGGTGGTATCGCGTATCCTCTGGCATGCCGGCTTTCATCCCGAGATCGAGAATCCGCGCGCCGCGGCAAAACGCGCGGCGCAGGCGGCAGAGATCCTGATCGCCCGCGCCAAGAAGAGCGGCATCACGGCCTTGGTTGCCCATGGCTATTTTAACTGGATGATCGGCCGCGTCCTTCTCAAGCGCGGCTTCCTGCGCACCGGAAGTCATCAGGCGCGTTACTGGAACACCGTGATTTATGAGAGCAAAGATGATCGAAGCAAAAGTTGAAATTCCGGCCATCGGATCCGAAGGCATTCTATTCCGCCCCGATGACGTCGCCGAATTCCCCGGCGTGCTGTTTCTCACCGACATTTGGGGCATCCGTCCCGGCAATATCGGCATGGCCAATAGGTTGGCGGAAAAGGGCTTTGCCGTCCTGATGCCCAATGTGGTCCACCGCTATGGGCGGATCCAGCCCAATGGGCTGGAAACCGACGATCCACAGGAGAACAGCAAGCGTCTGGGCCGGTTGTTCCAACTGCTGACGCCGGAACAAATGGTCAGCGACGGCAAGGCCTATGTCGATTTCCTGCTGGCACAGAAAGGCGTGAAGCAAGGCAAGATAGGAGTCGTAGGATATTGTTTCACCGGTCAGATGGCGGTGCGCATTGCCGCCGCTGTGCCGGACAAGATCGCGGCCGCGGCCTCGTTCCATGGCGGCTTCCTGGTCACCGATAAGCCCGACAGCCCGCACCGGATTTTGGGACCGATTCAGGCACGGCTCTATTTCGGTCATGCGGTGGAAGACTCAACCGCGACGCCGGAGCATGTCGCGACCCTGGAGCAGGCCTTGCGCGACTGGCATGGCGCTTTCCAAAGCGAGGTCTATGACGGCGCGCGCCATGGTTGGACAACCCCCGGCCGGGGTGTCTACAACGAGCTGCAAGCCGAGCGTGCTTTTGAAAAGCTCCTTGAGCTTTTCAAAAGCACGCTCGAATAGGGCGCGGGCCTTTTGCGTCGTGAGGTGAGCCGCGTCATGAGAAGCATGTGAGCAGGTCCAGTGGACCTGCGAAAGCGGCGAACGCCGCGAGCTTAAGCGAGCGGCCGTGTGAGCTCGGCAGCAAACCGCTTCCCGGCGCGTCGCTTTTGCTCCGCGCGTTCGGCCCTCGAAATGGTCCCCCGGACCATTTCGTTCGCGCGTGGCGCGAACCGGGCCTCACCCTGCTCACGCCACAAAATTCCTCGCGCCGGGTCGGCGCTAGAGCATGGCGGGAATAACCCGGTCTGGCGGCTTATGACCGTCGACAAACGACTTGATGTTCACAATCACCTTTTCGCCCATGTCGATTCGGCCTTCGATGGTGGCCGAACCCATATGCGGCAAGAGCACCACATTCCTGGCCCTGAGCAGCTTGGGATTGACCGCCGGTTCATTCTCGAACACGTCCAAGCCCGCGCCGGACAACTGGCCTTTTTCCAACATCAGGGCCAAGGTGTTTTCGTCGATCACCTCGCCGCGCGCAGTGTTGACGATATAGGCGGACGGCTTCATCAGCTTCAGCCGCCGGGCCGAAAGAAGATGAAAGGTGGCGGGCGTGTGCGGGCAATTCACCGACACGATGTCCATGCGTGCCAGCATCTGATCCAGACTGTCCCAATAGGTTGCTTCCAATTCCTGCTCAATCTCCTGCGCAACCTGTCTGCGGTTGTGATAGTGGATTTGAAGGCCGAAGGCATGGGCCCGGCGGGCCACTGCCTGGCCGATGCGGCCCATCCCGACGATGCCCAGCCGCTTGCCCTGCAGCCGGTTCCCCAGCATCCAACAAGGCGTCCAGCCGCCGAACTTTTCCGCCTGCATGACGGACACGCCCTCGACCAGCCTGCGCGGCACCGCAAGAATCAGCGCCATGGTCATATCGGCGGTGTCTTCGGTCAGCACGCCCGGCGTGTTGGTGACCAGGATGCCTTTGTCGGTGGCGGCCTTGACGTCGATATTGTCTACACCGGCGCCGAAATTGGCGATCAGCTTCAACTGCGGACCGGCCTTGGCAATCAGGGCGGCATCGATGCGGTCGGTGATGGTGGGAACCAGGATTTCGGCAGTGGCCATCGCCTCCGCCAGCGCCGCCGGGGTCATCGGCACATCCTCCAGGTTCAGGCGCGCGTCAAACAGTTCGCGCATGCGCGTCTCCACCGCTTCCGGCAGCTTGCGGGTGACGATGACGAGCGGTTTCCTGGCGGCCATTCTCGAACTCCGGGGAGAGGTCATTAAAGCGCAAGGCGCGAGATGACGGAAGCCGACTCCTGAGGTAAACCTGCGCCAATCTGTCCGGATATCCGCCAAAGATCGTCATGACACGGCTTGTCGCAATTTTGTTGATTCTGTCCCTTGCACCGGCCCAGGCAGCGCTCCCGGGCGCGGATGCGCCGAAAATACTGCGTTATGTCAGCCAGCGTTCCGACAAGGCCTATCTTCGGGAAGGTCCGTCCTACGCCCATAAGGTGCTGTGGATCTACCGCCATCGCTTCTATCCGTTCGCGGTCATCGCCGAGTTCGATGTCTGGCGGCGGGTCCAGGCCCCCGATGGCACCATCGGCTGGATGGCATCGTCCATGTTGAGCGACCAGCGCACCGTTTTGGTGACCGGCAAGGGACGCGTGCCCATAAACGCCAAGGCGGACGGCGGCAAGGTGGTGGGGCTAGCCGATCCAGGCGCTATCGCGGGCCTGAGGGCCTGCACGCGCGAGACCTGCCGCATTCATGGCGAGAGCGTGGATGGATGGATTGCCAAAGGTAGGATATGGGGCGTGGGGCAAGATGAGGTGTTCAATAAGTAGGGGCGCGGGTCGTTTGCGCCGTGGTAGCTTCGATCAATGTCTAAAGTGCCTCATTCCCGTAAAGACCATGGCGAGGCCAGCATGGTCGGCAGCGTCGATGACCTTCTGATCGTTTACCGAACCGCCGGGTTGGATCACCGCCGTGGCGCCGGCCTCCGCCACCACCAGCAGACCGTCGGGGAAAGGGAAAAAAGCTTCCGACGCCGCCGACGATCCCACAGTGCGGGGCTTGTCCCAGCCCGCGATCTTGGCGGCATCCTTTGCCTTGATGGCGGCAATGCGCGCGGAATCCACACGGCTCATTTGGCCGGCGCCAATGCCGGCGGTGGAGCCATCCTTCACATAGATGATAGCATTGGACTTGACATGCTTGCCAATGGTGAAAGCCAGCAGCATGTCAGTGATTTCCTCCTCGCTGGGCTGGCGCTTGGTGACCACCTTCAATCCGGCACGGGTGACGCGGCCATTGTCCCGCGTCTGCACCAGGAATCCGCCCGCCACCGAGCGGTAAGTCAGCGTTGGCGCCAGCGGGTCCGGCAAACGGCCTGCCGTCAGCAAGCGCAAATTCTTCTTCCCGGCCAAGATGCTTTGCGCATCTTCGTCCGCGTCCGGCGCAATGATCACTTCCGTGAAGATTTTTGAGATTTCTTCCGCGGTGGCGCCATCCAAGGTCCGGTTGAAGGCCAGCACGCCGCCAAAGGCGCTGACCGGGTCACATGCCAAGGCGGCTAGATAGGCGTCCCTTAGTGTTTTGCCCAGCGCCACGCCGCAGGGATTGGCGTGTTTGATGATGGCGCAGGCGGGCGCGGCTTTGGGATCGAATTCCGCCACCAGCTCATAGGCGGCATCGGTATCATTGATATTGTTGTAGCTCAGTTCCTTGCCCTGGATCTGCTTGGCGGTCGCGACCCCCGGGCGGGCACTCCCGTCGGCATAAAAGGCGGCTTCCTGGTGCGGGTTCTCGCCATAGCGCAGGCCATGGCGCAGCAGGCCGCCAAAGGTCCGGCGGCGCGGCGGTTCCTTGACACCGTCCTTGGCCAACTCGCCCGCAAGCCAGTTCGAGACCGCGGCGTCATAGGCGGCAGTGCGGGCAAAGGCGCGCTGGGCAAGCTTCTTGCGCAAGGCATAAGTGGTGGCGCCGCCATTGGCCTTCATTTCTTCCAACACGGCTTTGTAATCCTCGACATCCACCACAACCGTTACCCAGTCATGGTTCTTGGCCGCCGAACGGGTCATGGCGGGGCCGCCAATATCGATATTCTCGATGGTGGGTTCGAAATCGGCGCCGCGCGCCACAGTCGCCTCGAAGGGATAAAGGTTGCACACCAACAGGTCGATGCCGGCGATACCATGTTCCATCATGGCGGCGACATGGTCGGGCTTGTCGCGCAAGGACAACAGTCCGCCATGCACCATGGGATGCAGGGTCTTGACCCGCCCATCCATCATTTCCGGAAAATTGGTGATTTCCGAGACATCGGTGACGGCGAGTCCCGCATCACGCAGCGTCTTGGCGGTTCCGCCGGTGGATATCAGCATCACGCCCTGGTCCGCCAAGCCCTTGGCAAATTCGATCAGCCCGGTTTTGTCGGAAACCGAGAGCAGGGCGCGGGCGATCTTGCGGATGGTCATGACAATACTCAGGCTGGAACGCCCGCCGCTCTTAGCGCCTGTAAAAGAAATATAAAAGACCAAGCGCCGCGCTTACGCACAAGGACCAGATCACCGGGATCAGGTAACTTTGTTTGCCCCAGTTGAAAATGAAATCGCCGGGCATGCGATCGGGGTCGAAGGCCATGACAATGGGAGCCAGGATGGCTGCCCCAATCACCAAGATCAGGGCAAGCATGATCAATTTTCTGGTCCGGTTATTCATGTCAGTCGCACACTGTGGCGGCTGGCGGCATGGGCGAAAGCCCCAGTTTTGCGAATAGTGCCCGGTCATGATCGGCCACCGGATTGGGGGTGGTGAGCAGCTTGGGCCCATAGAAGATGGAATTGGCCCCGGCCAGGAAGCACAGGGCCTGGGTTTCGTCGGACATGGTTTCGCGGCCTGCCGACAGCCGCACGATGGATTTGGGCATGGCAATCCGGGCGACTGCGATCATCCGGACGAAGTCGAGCGGATCCAAGGGCGATGCCAGCGCTTGCGGCGTGCCTTCGACCGGCACCAGGGCATTGATCGGTACGCTTTCGGGATGGACGGACAGGGTGGCGAGCGCATGAATCAAGCCGACCCGGTCATCCGCGCTTTCCCCCATGCCGACGATGCCGCCGCAGCAAACGGCAAGCCCCGCATTGCGCACATGGTCCAGCGTGTCCAACCGGTCTTGATAGCTGCGGGTGCTGATAATGTGCCGGTAATATTCCGGCGAAGTGTCGAGATTGTGGTTGTAGTAATCTAGCCCCGCCTCTTTCAGCCGCATCGCCTGTTGCGGGGTCAGCATGCCGGCGGTGACGCAGGTTTCCATGCCAAGCGCCTTGACGCCTTCCACCATGGCACAGACCTGGTCCAGGTCCTTGTCCTTGGGCGAGCGCCATGCCGCCCCCATGCAAAAGCGCGACGCGCCGGCTTCCTTGGCGGCGCGGGCCTCGGCCAGCACCGTCTCCACCGCCATCAGCTTGGAGGCCTTCACGGCCGTTTCGTACTTGGCGGACTGGCTGCAATAGCCGCAGTCCTCCGGACACCCCCCAGTCTTGACGGATAGCAGGGTGGAGGTCTGCACCTGGGTGGGATCGAAATACGCCCGATGGACGGTCGCGGCACGGAAGACAAGTTCCGGGAAGGGCAAGTCGAACAGGGCGGCGATCTCATCACGCGTCCAGTCGGAACGGGCGTGAAGGTCCTTGGGCGGCGCAGTCATGGCGACCAGTCTAAGGGGGTTCGGCGGTCTGCAAAAGGCCCGTCCGCCCGCAGCGCCTGAAGGGCGCGAGGACGGACAAATTATAATAGAATCCTCTAGGCATTCTGAGGCCGGGTGCTTCCGCACGCGCAACCGAACTGGTGCCCCGGGAGGGACTTGAACCCCCACGCCTTGCGGCAACGGATTTTGAGTCCGCCGCGTCTACCATTCCACCACCGGGGCGCCTTTTGACGGGTCGCCTTGTTAGCGTTTTGGACTCGTTCCGTCCACCCTTTTACGACGCAAGCCTAGGCGCGCTGCCTATGCCCCAGACGCATCTGGCATCGCCGGGTCAGATACCCTAGCTTTTGTTCCATAAGACTTTCGGGGAGAACCTCATGCGGCTTGCCACTTTTGCCATCGCCACCTCGCTTGCCGCGGCACCCGCGCTGGCGCAGCCCTTGCCCGTGCCGGCCAGCTATCCCCCCGTGGTGGGAGAAAAGGGTGTGGTCACGACCCATGAAATCTCCCTCGACATGGCCGAAAAGATCGCCCGCGCCGGCATCGACGCCTGCCGCAAGATGGGCTTCCACACCACCATGGTGGTGATCGATTCCGGCGGCACGATGAAAGCCTTCCTTCGCGACGACAAGACCGGGCCGCACACCGTCACATTGGCGCAGGACAAGGCGTTCACCGCGCTGACGCTTGCCTCGCGTTTCGCGACTTCGGCGACCTTCGCCACGGCGCGCAATTCCACTTTGGGTTCGCCCATGACCAATATCCGCGGCGTGGTGGGCGTGGGCGGTGGCGTGCCGATCAA
>DATHLY010000074.1:0-2800 GCA_035487655.1 Rhizomicrobium sp.
GAACCCACCACCGTGACAGCTGTCGGCAGCATGTAGTGATCCTTGATGGCGGCTTTGTCGCCCGACACCGTCACTTCATCCAGACGTCCAAGGCCATCCTTGCTGCAACCCTTCACGCCGCCTTTGCGCTGGCCTTCATTCGCGCCGGCTCTTTCCGATATTTCGCCCGTGGCGATCTTCGCCACCATGATGGCGGCACCGATGGCGTCGGCTGGCCGTTTCTCGCCGCGTGGACCTTTAGGCATCAGGCACCTTCCGGCAAAGTTCGTGCAGTTCGTCCAGGCTCAGGGTGCCCATCAGCCTTTCCAGTTCGCGCTCGTATTCGCGCGAACCGGGCTGCAGGACGCGGCCAGCATCGCCGATGGTCAGGCTGGCCCGCAACCGCCCCTTCATGGCCTCGTACTCAGCCTCTTGGGCGCGGCGCCTATCGCTCTTGCTCATGCGAGGACTTTACGCCTAACAGGCTGAAAGTCCACGTGGATTTAATTCCTGCCAAACTGAGACAGTACCGGCATAATCGCCCCTCACTCTTTTGTACTTGATTTGTTCTCACAAGGGCGTACAGTCCTATTTATGACTGTTGTCCTGAACTCCACCATTCGGCCTGAGCTCCTGCGCGGCCGCGGCGCCCTGTCCAATGCTGTGGGGCGGTATGAAAAGCAGGCCCGGGTCCTCCTCGATGACGGTTGGGACGATGGCTGGCGGGCGGACGATGACGCGCCTCCGCCGATCAGAACCGAAGTGATCCACGACGCCACCCGCAGCATCATCGCCCGCAACAATTCGCCCGATGTCAGTTTCGAGCAATCGATCAATCCCTATCGTGGCTGCGAGCATGGCTGCATCTATTGTTTCGCCCGGCCGACCCACGCCTATCTCGGCATGTCGCCGGGCGTGGATTTCGAGAGCCGCCTCTTCGCCAAACCCAATGCCGCCGAGTTGTTGGCGAAAGAACTGAGCGCGCCCGGCTATGTGCCCAAGGTGATCGCCATGGGCACCAACACCGATCCCTATCAGCCGCTGGAAAGGAAGATGCGCATCACCCGCTCCATCCTGGAAGTGCTGCGCGATTTCCGCCATCCCGTCGGCATCGTCACCAAATCGCCGCTGATCTTGCGCGACATCGACATCCTGTCCGAGATGGCGAATATGGGATTGGCCAAGGTGGCGCTTTCGGTCACCACCTTGGATCGCAGGCTGGCGCGCATGATGGAGCCGCGCGCCGGCACGCCCACTCGACGGTTACAGGCGATACAGGGTCTCAGCGATGCCGGCATTCCGACCGGCGTGATGTTCGCGCCCGCCATTCCCGCTCTCAACGATCATGAGATGGAAGCGGTGTTGGGCGCGGCCGCCGATCACGGCGCGCGCTCGGCCGGCTATGTGCTGCTGCGCCTGCCCTTGGAGATCAAGGATCTGTTCCGGGAATGGCTGGAGGCCAATGTTCCCGACCGTGCCAGGCATGTGATGGCGCTGGTGCGCTCCATGCGCGGCGGCAAGGACTATGACAGCACCTGGAACACGCGCATGAAGGGAACCGGCCCTTATGCCGAGGTGATGGCGCGCCGGTTTCACATGGCGGTGAAGCGGCTAGGCTTGAATCAGCCGTCGGCGCCGCTCGCCATCCACAAGTTCAAGCGCCCTCCCCGGTTTGGAGATCAGCTTGCCCTTTTCTAATAGGCCAGCCCTTTCTAAAAGAGGGGCATGCCGCATTTCATCTACGAGTCCCGCCTGCTGAAGACCCTGGCCGGGCCCGTTTGCGGCGTGGATGAGGCTGGGCGCGGGCCGCTTGCGGGACCGGTAGTTGCGGCCGCAGTGATCCTGGACCGAAAGCGCGTGCCAAAGGGGCTGGACGATTCCAAGCAACTCGACCAGGAAACCCGCGAGGAACTTTTCCCGCTGATTCTTGAGATGGCGGTGGCGGTGGGCGTCGGCGAAGCCAGCGTGGGCGAAATCGATCTGGTCAATATTCGCCAGGCCACCCATCTGGCGATGGCGCGCGCGGTACGCGCGCTTAAAGTTCCCGCCGCTTTCGCCCTGGTCGACGGCAATGACCCGCCCGCGCTTCCTTGCAAGTGCGACACTTTGATCGGCGGCGATGGCCGCAGCCTTTCCATCGCGGCCGCCTCGATTGTCGCCAAGGTGACACGGGACAGGCTGATGACGCAGCTGCATCGGGAACATCCGGGCTACAATTGGTGCAGCAACAAGGGATACGGCACGCCCGAGCATTATTCCGGGCTCAAGCTCCACGGCGTGACCATTCATCACCGCCGCAGCTTCGCGCCGATCCGCGAGATTCTGAATGGCGGGGAACCCACGCCCGTGCTGGACGTTCAGAACTGAACCCGCGCGCGGCGATTTGTTTTGCGCGGCTTGCGGGAACATCAATGAAGCCACCGGAAATGAAAGAGCGGCAATGAGAATCTTTGCATCGCCAGGTCACAAATTTGGCCAGTTGAAGATCCACGATACCGCGATGGCATCCAGCAAATCTCCGATCCGGTCGCGCAGCCTGTGTCCGCATTGCGGCAGCCCGCTCTATTACGTGAACACGGTTTTCGGATTCCTCACGGGCCGCAAGAAACGTGTCTGCCTGGCAGCCAAGTGCAGCTTTGTGGAGCAACGCCGATTCAAGATCGTGATGCGCTGATCCTTTAGGGCAGATCACACGATAGAAGCCGTCCCTCGGGATCAAACCTGGCCAGGGCGCGCGCGGCGCAGGTCGCCACCTTGCCGGACGTATCCGTCATTGGCGTGCCCACTTCACTGGCATTGTCGAGGGTGCAGGATTCGATCC
>DATHLY010000075.1:0-3487 GCA_035487655.1 Rhizomicrobium sp.
GCTTGCCGGCACGGACGTGGCGCCATGACCATCAAAACTCACCACGCGATCGCTGCCGGGCAGCACGCTTCCATCCGGTCCGGCCGCGCCGACATGCACCGCGCCAAGCATCAAGACATCGCTGCCGCCCTCATTGCTGAAGCGCAGCCGGATGCGCTTGCCGGCAACGGCCACGCGCACGAGTTGGCGGATGGTGACATTGGAAGAATCGGCATCCGGTATCACCACTGGCAAATTGCCCGGATTGTCGATCAGAAGCGGCGTTGCAGGCGCCGGGGCCGGCGGAGTGGGTACCGCTGCCAACGGGACAGGAATGACGGTGGGGGCTGCCGGCGGGGGAGTCATCCCCGGTGGGAGAGGGGTCGGGACAAAGCCCCAGGCACCGATCCAATTTTCCTTTGGAGCCGACTCGGCCGGGGTCCCCAAAACTAGAATCGCGGCCAAAACCAAAGCAAAATGACGAATTCTCATCTTCCGCACCCCTACTTTCCCGCTGGAAGCGACTTTCCCTTGAGCCCGAAAGCCGCGCAAGCCGGTTCTGGCGAGGCTGGAAATGGCCAAAATGGGTCGCCTACGGACCAAAATGAGAGGAAAGACGAAAAAAGTCTGGTTTTTCAGATGCTTCCCGTTGACGGGCGGGAACCTCCCATGACATTTTATTCCCAGCCCTGGGGGTCAACCCGGTGGCGTGTCCCTCAAAGGGGCTGGGGATGATCAAATCAGAACTGGTTGCACGGCTTACCGCTCGCTATCCGCACCTGTATCACCGCGATGTCGAACGCATCGTCACCACGGTGCTGGATTCGATCAGCAAGGCATTGGCGGACGGTCATCGCGTGGAATTGCGCGGCTTTGGCGCGTTCAGCGTCAAGGTGCGCCCCTCGCGCATGGGCCGCAATCCACGCACGGGTGAACCGGTATCGGTGGGCCAGAAGCGCGCGCCCTTCTTCCGCACCGGAAAAGAATTGCGCGAACGGCTGAATGGCGGTACGCCCGAAGCGTGAATCCGGCGCTTGCTTCCAACCCAGTATTCGTCGCCTTAGACACCACCGATTTGGATCGTGCCCGCCAATTGGCGGAAGCTGTGCGCTCTTCGGTTGGCGGGCTGAAGCTGGGCATGGAGTTCTTCAACGCCCATGGTCCGGCTGGCGTGCGGTCCTTTGTCGAGATGGGACTGCCGATTTTCCTGGACCTGAAATATCACGATATTCCCAACACGGTAGCGGGCGCGGTCCGCGCCGCTGCCGGCCTTGGCGTTTCCATTCTCAATGTCCACGCCCAGGGCGGAGCGGCGATGATGCGCGCCGGCCTGGAGTCGGCCAAAAGCATTTCGCCCTCCACGCGGGTGATCGCCGTCACCATGTTGACCAGTCTGGCCGATGAGGATTTGCCCGCGTTGGGGCTTCAGCCGCCGGTGGCCGACCAGGTTCTGCGCCTCGCCACCTTGGCGCAGCAATGCGGTTTGGATGGCGTGGTGTGCTCGGCCCATGAGATCGCCCGCCTGCGCAAGGAATTGGGACCGGATTTCCTGTTGGTGGTGCCGGGCATCCGGCCCGCCGGAAGTGCCCTGGGAGACCAGCGTCGGGTCATGGGACCAGCCGAAGCGCTGGATGCGGGGGCCAATGTGCTGGTGATCGGCCGGCCCATTACTGGCGCACCGGACCCTGGCCAGGCATCCCGCGATATTGCTCAAAGCCTGTGCATTTCAGCCACTTAATTGGGTTTGCTTGATTTCCGCTGGCCGGGGAGCCATACAGCCCAGCCCATGACGGTAGCGGTCAAAATCTGCGGAATGACCAGCACAGGCGCCATTGATGCGGCGGTCTCTGCCGGCGCAGCCTATGGCGGGCTGGTGTTTCACCCCAACTCGCCGCGCAATCTGACCCTGGAGCAGGCGCGATCCCTGGCTGGTCACATGCGCGGACGTTTGAAGATCGTGGCCTTGATCGTGGACATGGACAATGCCGCCCTCGAAGCGCTGGTGAAGACGGTCAATCCTGATTTCCTGCAGCTGCATGGCCACGAAACTGTTCAGCGCACGGCGGAGATCCGCGCCCGTTTCGGATTGCCCGTGATCAAGGTGCTACCGGTAGCGGACGCATCCGACCTGGCTGTCGCCGCGGAGTATGAAAACGTTGCCGACATGCTGATGTTTGATGCCCGCCCGCCAGAAGGTGCGATGCGTCCTGGCGGCCATGGCGCGGCCTTCGACTGGAAAATCCTCAACGGCAAGAGGTTCACCAAGCCCTGGTTGCTGGCTGGCGGGCTGACGCCCGACAATGTGGCGCGCGCAATCGAATTGTCCGGCGCAAAGCTGGTGGATGTTTCTTCCGGCGTGGAAAGCGCGCCCGGCGTGAAGGATGCCCAGCGCATCCGCGATTTTCTGCTGGCCGCGAATACCTCCATGAGCAGGCTGAACGCATGAACGGGATTCCCAACTCGCTTCGCTCCGCTCCGGACGCCGGCGGCCATTTCGGCGCCTATGGCGGCCGCTTTGTCGCGGAAACCCTGATGCCGCTGGTCCTGTCCCTGGAGCAGGCCTATGAGGCCGCCAAAAAGGACCCGCAATTCCAGGCGGAATTGTCGGGGCTTCTGACTCATTATGTGGGGCGCGAGAGCCCACTCTATTTCGCTGAGCGCCTGACAACGCATCTGGGCGGCGCCAAGATCTATCTCAAGCGCGAGGACCTCAATCACACCGGCGCGCATAAGATCAACAATTGCCTGGGACAAATTCTTCTCGCGCGGCGCATGGGCAAGACCCGCATCATCGCCGAGACCGGCGCCGGCCAGCATGGCGTGGCCACTGCCACCGTGGCGGCGCGGTTTGGGCTTCCCTGCACCGTCTATATGGGCGAGGTGGACATGGAGCGGCAGAAGCCCAATGTCTTTCGCATGCGCCTATTGGGCGCGGAAGTGAAAAGCGTGTCGTCCGGCTCTCGCACTTTGAAGGACGCGACCAACGAGGCACTGCGCGACTGGGTCGCCAATGTTCACGACACCTTCTACATCATCGGTTCGGTGGTGGGGCCGCATCCCTATCCTGCGATGGTGCGTGATTTCCAGACGGTGATCGGCAACGAGACTCGCGCCCAGATGCTGGAAAGGGAAAAGCGGCTGCCCGACCTGGTCGTGGCCTGTGTCGGCGGCGGCTCCAATGCCATTGGTATCTTCCACCCCTTTGTCGATGACAACGCTGTGGAGATGCACGGCGTTGAGGCGGCGGGCGAGGGCGTGAACACGGCACACCATGCCGCCACCATCTCCAAAGGCACGCCGGGCGTGTTGCACGGCGCACGCTCCTATCTGCTGCAGGACCAGGACGGACAGGTGTTGGAAGCGCATTCCATCTCGGCGGGGCTGGATTATCCCGGCGTTGGCCCGGAACATAGCTGGCTGAAGGACATCGGCCGGGTGAGGTATCATTCCATCACTGACAGGGAGGCGCTGGATGCCTTCATGCTGCTGTCCAGGCTGGAGGGCATCA
>DATHLY010000076.1:0-3325 GCA_035487655.1 Rhizomicrobium sp.
TAGACTTGGCCGCCTTTCACGCACCATCCGTGATTGGCCTGATACACTTCCACCGTCGCCGCGCGCTTGGCGGCGGCAAAGGCGGCTTTGAGGTCTTCCTTCATCTGCGGATTCTGCGCGTCGTCGTTCTGCGCCTGGCAGACAAGGAAAGTCGCATTGGTTTTGGCGATCAAGAGATGCGGGCTGTTGGGATTTTGCGTTACCAACCCATTGCCGCCATGAAAGCTGCCAACCGCCGCGATCCGGTTGGGCACCGCAGCGGCCGTGCGGAAGGAAAGTGCGCCACCCATGCAATAGCCTTGCACACCAGCCTTGCGGCGTTTGCTGGTCTGGGCCAGGGCATCCAGGAACGACAAATAGGCCTGGGCGTCATGATCGATGCCTTCATCCGTCATGGCGGAGCGATAACCGGTCAGCCTGGCGCGCTGCTCGGGATTGCTGAAGTCGAAATTGTCGCCGATCACCGGCGCTTTGGCGGAGCGGTAGAAGGGATTGGGCACCAACACGACATAACCCTGGCCCGCAAGCCGGCGGCCCATGTCACGGAAGGCGGGACGCAGTCCCATAATGTCGGGCCACACCAGCACGGCGGGCCAGCTTCCCTGGCCTGAGGGATGAAACAGGGCCGCATCGCAGTTGCCGTCGGCGGTTTTCACCGAGACGTCTTTTTCGACCGCATTGGATTGCGCCAAGGCGGGTGCGCCGGTGACGCCGGCGGTTGCGACCGTCATCAAGCCGAAAGTGCGCCGCGAAAGCCTGGAATCGGTGACCAGGCCGGGATGAATGAAGTCATCGCACATGCCGTTCCTCCGTCGCGTGTTGAATCCGGTCAGCAAGCAAAGGAGCGGCAGGGTGAGGAGTCAAGCGCGCGACTTCAAGGCGTGACGACACGAAGTGGCGCTCATCCTGCGAAGCGCACAGGGTTGGATGGCCCGCCACCCGAAACTGCGCGAGACAATCATGTCTCCCTACGCTCCTGGCGGAGCTGCGGGAGACACCCTCCGCTGCTGCGCAGCGCAGGATGGCGCACCCGGAGAGATTCGAACTCCCGGCCCCCAGATTCGTAGTCTGGTGCTCTATCCAGCTGAGCTACGGGTGCGTTTTGAGGGCGCGAACCTATTGGGGAGCCTCCTCAAAGGCAAGCACTACCCGTGCCGGCTTGGGACAGGGCCTTTGGCCGCCCCCAGATTCCCTGCAAGTATCAGTGGAAACGTACAGATTTGCGCCCGAAGCGGCATTGTGGTCCCTTGTCCCTTCCCGCCGCGCTGGTTAAGACTCGTGCGAATGTCCGCATCTGGCCAAAGGGGGCGGATCGGGTAGGGATCGGGTGCCAGATCTCCTTAAAATCGGCCGGTTGGGGGCCGGGCAGTGGCGCCGGGCAGCGGAGAGCATAATGAGGGGAATTTCAGCAAGGCCGGGTCTCACAAGGGGCCTGTTTCTGGCTTTTGCGTTGACGGCCGGGCTCAGCCTCACGGCCTGCTCGGACATCGACAGTTTATTTGGCGGCGGGGACGAGAACGTCGCGGCTGAAGCTCCGCCGACAGCTGAAGGGGCCGGCGCGCCGCCGCCCACCGCGGCTGCCCCCGTGGCGCAACCCTTGGGTGCAGGTGCCGCGCCTGTCGCCACCATCACTCCCGTCAATATCGATTCCGGTCCCGATACCGGCACCGCCGTCAACAAGACCATCCAAACGCTGCGCAACCAGGTGATGGGCCTGCAACAGAAGCTGGCTGCCAACTTCGCTCAACTGATCCAGCTACGCAACCAAGGCGCGGGCGCGGCAGGTGCTTATCAGGAAGCCAAGGCCCATATCACCACCCGCCTGCAGGTGGGCACGACGCGCGGCAATCCCGAACTGGTGGCGGAATGGAATACCGCCCAGGGCCAGCTTGATGCCCTTTCCGCGAATGTGAATGCGCTGAATGCGTTGGGCACTGATGTCACCAACGACAGTTCCGCCGCCCATTTCGCGCTGGATCAGATCGGCGCCACCTTCGCCGTTTCGGGCGCGGTGGACGAAGACCACCGCCAGCTGCAATTGCTAGAAGACCAGACCAGCCAGACCATCGTGATGATCGATCGCCTGCTCAGGGAAACCTCCGACGCCATCCAGCGCCAGACCGCTTATCTTGCCAATGAACGCGCCAACCTCACCACCCTGGCCGCGGCGATCAAGAGCGGCGATTTCTATGGCGGCGTCACCTCTTCGCTGGGCGTCGGTGGCCCGCAGACGACGATGGCAGGCGCGCCTTTGGTGGTGGTGAAATTCGACCGACCCAATGTGGATTATCAGCAGATTCTGTATGCCGCGCTGAACCAGGCGCTGCAGAACCGTCCCGGCGCCAATTTTCAGGTGGTGGCTGTATCGCCTACCCGCGGCACGGCGGCATCGGTCCAGATCGCTCAATCGACTGCCCGCCGCCATGCCCAGGACGTGATGCGCACCATGACCGATATGGGCGTGCCCGCCACAAGGTTGAATGTGGCTTCCACCACCGATCCCAACGCCACCGCGAGCGAAGTGCGCGTTTTCGTGCGGTGAGATTTTAGGCAACCGGAATTCACAGCCCCGCTGCGACAGGACAGCGGGGCTTTTTTGTTTGTGGACGGCGCACAAAGCCCCCTACCATTGCAACCGCGAACCAAAGTCTGGATGTGGCGATGAAGCTGATAGCCGGAAGCCTTAAGGCGCTTTGCATCGCGCTTGTTGTCGTTGCACTCCCGGCGAGCGCGCCAAGGGCCCAAGTCACCGAAACCGTCGCCAAGCGGCACATGATCGCCGCCGCCAATCCCCATGCCGCCAGAGCGGGGTTGGAGATGATGCGCGCCGGCGGCAGCGCCGTGGACGCCGCGATTGCCACCCAGCTGGTGTTGGGATTGGTCGAGCCGGAATCCTCAGGCATCGGCGGCGGTGCCTTCATGCTGGTCTATGATCCCAAGACCAAGCAGACAACCAGCTTCGACGGACGCGAGATGGCGCCCGCTTCCGCCACGCCCGGCATGTTCCTGGATGCGAACGGGGCACCGCGCACCAAGCCCGACGCCATTCCCGGCGGCTTGTCGGTGGGCATTCCTGGCGTGGTCAAGATGCTTTGGCTGGCGCATGAGAAATACGGAAAGCTCCCCTGGGCCAAGCTGTTCGAGCCCGCCATCAAGCTTTCGGAAGACGGTTTTCCCGTGGGCCCGAAACTGGCACGCACCATCAAGAATTTCACCCGCGGCGCCAGCATGCCCGATATCAAGGCGCATTTTTATCATCCCGACGGCACGCCGCTGCAGGAAGGCGAGATCTACAAAAGCCCGGACTATGCCGCGACCTTGCGCA
>DATHLY010000077.1:0-3101 GCA_035487655.1 Rhizomicrobium sp.
AATGCCGGCGCCACCGTCACACTCAATCCCGGTATCTATTTCATCGATCGCGGCTGGCTGACCATGAATGGCGGCGCCTCCATGACAGGCACAGGCGTGACCATCATCTTCACGTCCAGCACCGGCTCCAACTACGCTTCCGCGTCAGTCAATGGTGGCGCCACGCTGGCGATCACCGCGCCTACCACCGGGCCCACGGCCGGCATCGCCATATTCGGCGACCGCAACATGCCGACCAGCACCACCTTCTCGTTCAATGGCGGCGCCGGCCAGGTGTTCGGAGGGGCTGTCTATGTCCCGGATGCGTCCCTGTTTTATGCAGGTGGCAGCAACGCCAGCACCAATTGCACCCAGATCATCGCCGATAATGTCACATTCACGGGCAATTCCCAGTTGAAGATCAACTGCAGCAGCTCCGGCACGCGGCCGATCGGCACCTCCGTGGCCAGCTTGGTGGAATAGGAGTCCGGAGCATGACGATGGCGCGCAAGAATTTTGCTAAGGCTGATCAGGGTATCGCCGCGATCGAATTCGCGATCCTGGGCGCCGTCCTTTGCCTCATCGTGGTCGGCGTCGGGGACCTGGGCCTGGGCTTCTACAGCGACATGCAGGTGCAGAATTCCGCCCAGGCCGGCGCGGAATATGCGGCCGTCCATGGTTACAACAGC
This sequence comes from Rhizomicrobium sp., assembly GCA_035487655.1. GTDB lineage: Bacteria > Pseudomonadota > Alphaproteobacteria > Micropepsales > Micropepsaceae > Rhizomicrobium. The sequence goes on from DATHLY010000077.1 coordinate 669, forward strand.
GCCGCCATCACCAACGTCGTCACCAATGCCACCTCTCTGAGCGGGGTCACCGCGTCTCCGGCGCCGCAGCAGTTCTGCGGCTGCGTGTCGGGCACGACGGTTGCGGCCGCCACATGCGGCACGACCTGTGCCAGTGGCATGACCGCCGGCACCTATGTCAGCGTGTCGGCGGCGCGCACCTATTCAACCTTGATTTCCTATCCGGGCTTTCCGGCCAGCTATAGCCAGGCCGCAACCTCCACCGTGCGCATCCAATGACAAAGCGGCTTTTCCGGATCGACATCAGCGGCGCCACGGCGCTGGAATTCGCCTTGTGCGCGCCCGCCTTTTTCATGCTGGTCATGGGCATCGTGCAACTCGGCCTGCTGGTTTGGATGCAGCTGGCGCTGCAACAGGGCGTGGAAGCGGCCGCGCGCTGCGCCAGCATCAACAAGAATAGCTGCTCCACCACCAGCCAGATTCAGAGTTATGCCTCAACCCAGAGCTATGGCCTGACACCGCCGGCATCGACCTTCACGGTCACGGCGCCCGCTTGCGGCAATATGGTGCAGGCCAGCTACACGCCGTCCTATCTCCCGAGCTTTCCCATTCCCACCCGCACCCTGACCGCCCAGGCCTGCTTTCCCACCTGATGCGACGGCAAATCGCCACGGTTGGCGCGGCCTACGCCTTGCCCTGGTTATATACACGCGTATATAACGGGTGCCGCAAGATGCGTCCGGTGACAGGGCGCCAAGGCGGGGACTCACGGTGCGAAAAAGTGGCGCGCGATGGCTTATCCTCGCGGCCTGTCTTCATCCAGCAACCGACCGGGCTGGCGCCCAGACGCTTGCCAGCGCCAGCCTTGAAACAATCGTGGTCACGGCACGGCTGAGGGCGGAAGACGCAGAGACGGTGCCCGTGTCCCTGTCGGTGGTGGATGCAAACAGCCTGACCGTCAGCCGCACCGACAATATGCAACAACTGCAGTTCCTGGCGCCCAGCCTCAACTATGGTTCGCCCAATCCCCGCAACACCTCCTTTACCATTCGCGGCCTGGGCAGCAGCGTGGTCGCCATCGCCCAGTCCAATGACGGGTTGGAGCCGGGCGTGGGCTTCTATGTCGATGGCGTCTATCACGCCAGGCCCGCCACCGCGGCCTTCGATTTTACGGATATCGACCACGTGGAAGTCCTGCGCGGCCCGCAGGGCACCGTGTTCGGCAAGAACACCACGGCCGGCGCCATCAGCATCACCACCCAGGCGCCGAGCTTCGATTTCGAAACAAGGGGAGAATTGTCGGGCGGCGATTTCGGTTATTTCCAGGCCAAGGGCACCATCACCGGCCCTATCTCGCAAGAAGTTGCGGTACGCTTTTCAGGCGCCATCACCAGGCGCGGCGGCGTGCTTTACAACGCCTTCGATCATGGCACGGACAACGACATCGGCAATTTGGCGGTACGGGGCGAACTGCTTTACCAGCCCAACAATGATTTCCACATCCGCTTCTCGGCGGATTACAGCCAGTTCGTCAATCATTGCTGCACCCAGGTCTATGTCACCGTGGGACAGACGCTCAAGGCCGCATCGCGCCAGTTTCCCGCCATGGCCGCGGCACTGAACTACACGCCTCCAAGCCTCAATCCCTACAACCGGGTCGCCGACATCGATGCGCCGCTGGGCGTCAACACCGATGAGGGCGGCATGGCGGCCAATGCCGACTGGAATCTGGGCGCCGTCACCTTGACCTCGATCAGCGCTTACCGCTGGTGGAACTGGGACGCGGCCAACGACCGCGATTACACCTCCATCCCGGTCCAGTTGCTGCAGCACATTCCATCCTATCAGCGCCAATTCAGCCAGGAGTTGCGCGTCGCCTCCAACGGCACCAACATGATCGACTATGTCGCGGGGCTTTACTGGTTCAATCAGCGCATCACCGGCACGCCGATCACCGGATATGGGCCGCAGGCGACGTTCTGGCTGCTGGGGCCGGCGCCGCAATTCCCCGCCAATCTGCTGGACGGCTATCGTACCGACGGCACCACCAAGTTCACCTCCAACAGCTATGCCGCGTTCGGCGAGGCGACATGGCACGTCACCGATGCTCTGAGTGTGACCGGCGGCATTCGCTATACCTATGAGGACAAGGACGGCAGCTACGCCTCCACCGTCTCGGGCGGTCTTCAGACCACCAACACCACCCTGGTCAATGCACAATTGTCGATCCTCAGGCCGCAGTCCTACACCGCGACCGTGAGCGACGGCAGCCCGTCGGGCCGCGTCACCATCTCCTATCAGATCATGGACGGCATCATGGCCTATGGGACTTATTCCCGCGGCAGCAAGTCGGGCGGCATCAACATGTCCGGCCTGCCGCTCAATCCGTCCAACCTGCCGGCCCTGTCCACCGCGGTGGTCAGGCCCGAGCAGAACACGACCTGGGAAGTGGGA
>DATHLY010000078.1:0-6516 GCA_035487655.1 Rhizomicrobium sp.
TGTCCGGCGCCTATCTGTATGGCGGCGGCACACCGCCCGACTATGCCGGCGCCAGCGCGGCGGCGAGGGGTTACATCCAGGCTGCGCCCGAACGTTGTGTGTGGGGCAGCGACTGGCCGCATCCCGACGCCACCAAAAAGCTCAACCCGGTGGCCATGCCCGATGATGTGACTTTGCTGAATCTGTTGGCGGAATGGGCGCCGGACGCCAAGCTGCGCCATCGCATCCTGGTGGAGAATCCGGAAGTGTTTTACGGCTTCGATCCCAAGAAGCGGCCGAAGGCGAATTAGGCAAGTCTCGATCATTGGAAGAATTTGTCATGGCCCGCAAATGCGGGCCATCCAGATGACGCCAGCGTTTCACCATCAGAACAATCGTTAACCCAACTGGATGGCCCACACTCCGGTGGGCCATGACATGGTGGGCTATGCGAACGCCTAGACCACCATCGCCTCATAAGCCGCCTCAATGTTCTTGCGGAAACGCTCGCTGTCATAGAGTGGCGTGGTCAATCGGTTGCGCTGGAGCTTGTCCCGCGTCGCTTTGAGCAGCGCCGGATTTTTCGCCAGGTCCAGCGCCAGCGCTTCATAGTCTTCGGGCCGTATGGTCACCAGCTCCGGCAGATCGATCGCCTTCAGCAGGCTGGCGGCGACGCGGGCCTGGAATGCCTTGCCATAGCAGGTGACGACCGGAAGCCCCGCCCATAGCGCATCACTGCAGGTGGTATGGGCGTTGTAGGGCAGGGTGTCGAGGAACAGATCGGCCAACTGATGCCGTGCCAGATGCCGGTCCGGCGGCAGTTTGGGTGCAAATATCAGCCGATCGGCATCAATTCCGCGCGCCTGGGCCTGGGTGCGCAAATTGTCCGTGGCCGGTGACTCCAACAGCCACAACACGCTGTCCGGCACCCGTTGCAGCAACCGCATCCAAATGTCGAATACGGGGGCGGCGATCTTCCAACTATTGTTGAAGCAGCAGAACACAAAGCCACTCTCAGGCAGGCCCGCCCCGGCGCGCGACGGCGCTGGCGCGACGATGCGGGTAGCGTCATTGGCTTGATAACAATCCGGCAGATAGACGATTTTTTCGCTGAAGAAAGCCTGCTGATCCAACGGCAGCACAATGCGGTCGGCCAGGACATAGTCCATGTAATTCGCGCCGGTTGTCCCGGGATAGACCAGATAATTGACCTGTACCGGTGCGGGGCGATGGCTGAAGATGCCGGGCCTCGCCTCATGGGTATGGCCGTTCAGGTCCACGGCAATGTCGATCTCCCGGCCGCGGATCAGTCTCGCGATCTCCAGATCGCTAAGAGGACGCACGTCCTCGAATCTGTCGAAGGCCTTGACCAGCCGTTGGCGCATGGCGCTGCCATCGTCGGGGCCAAACGCAAAGGCGTTGACTTCAAAGCGGCTGCGATCATGATGCTCGAACAATTCCACCATCAGTTGGGCGGTGGGATGCTGGTGGAAATCCGCCGACAGATAAGCAAGCCGGATGCGGTCATGCCCGTAAAGCCTGCGGCCGGACAGCGGCGGCTGGGCAGGCGCCACGCGATGCACATAATTCTCGGCACATCGCCTGAGCAGCGCGGCGTCCTCGGTGTAGCCCATCAGGACAAAAGGTTGAATCAAGGCCCGGCCCGCTTGCACATCGCTATTCAAGCGGGGCGCAAGCGACGCCGTTTTGGCCCAGTCGCACAGCACCGCGCTGGTTTGGGCCAGCCCGTTCAGGGCAAAAGCGTGGTTTGGCGCCTTTTGCAGCGCCTGCTCGAAGCTGGCTTGTGCGTCCAAAAGCCGGCCCAGGTCGCGCAGGATGTTGCCTTTGACATACAGCGCCTCGGCGAAATCGGCTTGCACGACCAATGCGGCCTCACTGGCCGTGAGCGCCTGGTCCAGCCGCCGCAAATCGAACAGGGCGATGGCGCGGTTGGTAAGCGCATTGACATGGATGGGCGCCAGCGCCACCGCCCGTTCATAGCTGTGAAGGGCAGCCTCCAGCTTGCGCAGCCGGCGCAAGGCGGTGCCGCGATTGTTCCATAGGCCGGGCACATCGGAGCGGATCATCACCGCCTTTTCATAATCCGCCAGGGCTTCCATCGCGTGGCCGGTTTCCAGATAAAGATTGCCGCGATTGAACAGCGCCTCGAACAAATTCCCGTTTTGCTTCAGGGCTAGATCGTATTGGGCCAGGGCTTCGTCGCTTCTGCCCAGTTGGGCCAGCACATTGCCCAGATTCACCATCATTTCCGGTATTGGCGAAGCGGCGACAATCTGGCGGTAGAGCCGCGCGGCCTCCATCACGTTGCCGTCCTTCTGCGCCAGCCGCGCCAGATTGTAGAGGTGCTGCAGGTCCATCAGTGCCCGGCGACTCGCGTCACGTAAAAGTGCAGGAAAGCGTCGGCGTCGGATTTGAGGCAGACTTGCGCGTTTGGCGCTCCCGGCGTCTCCTTGGTGTTGCCGGCATCGTCCACCGTGACGTGCATGGGTGTCAGCGGGCAGAGCGAGGGATCCAGCAGCGACGCCAGCGTCATGGGATCATACAGGATTGGGGTGGACGAGCGGGTATAGCTGCTCCATTCATAATAGAGGCCCGCCAGGATATTGGTCAGCATGCTGCCATGCGAAAACAAAGCGGTGCGTGCAACCTCATGCAACTTGAGATTGGCGGTGGAATCCAGCGGCAGGACCTGCAGGGGCACGCCCAGCGTGAACAGTTTCTTGGCCGCGGCAATGTCATTCTTGATGTTCCATTCCGGATGCGGCGCGATCGGCGCCGCCACGCCATAAGGATCGGTCATGGTGCGGATCGAGCCGCCCATGATCACCACCCGTTTCAGCTTGCGGAAGGCGGCAGGGTCCTTGTCGATCGCCGCCCCGACATTGGGTAGGGGGCCGATAGCGACCAGCGTCACCTGGCCGGGATATTTGCGCGCCTGGTCCAGGATGAAATCCACCGAAGCGGGGTGTGAGGCGCGCGCGAACGTGCCGCCTTCGGCATAGCGGCGTTGGGTGAAGGCAGTGAGATTGACATTGGCTTGTATCCCTTGCGCCACGGGAATGTCGCTTTTACCAAGCTCGCCCAGCATGCGGTCCAGCATTTTGGCGCGCGTCGGCGTGTCGCCGAAACTTGCCGAAAAGCCCAGCAACTGGAATTCAGGGCTGGAAAGCGCCAATGCCACGGCAAAGGCATCGTCGATGTCATCGCCGATATCGGTGTCGATGATGATTTTCTCCGGCGCTGGCTGTGCCTGGGCTATGCCGCCGGCGATGAAAAAAACGGCAACCATGGTGCCGATGATTCTGCGCATAACTCCCCCAATAATTGCCCGGTTTTAGCGGGTTGTTTGTCAGGGAGGCATGATGACGATCCCGCACCAAAAACCCAAGTCCTATTGACGGCAATATTAGCCATGGCCCAGGAAAGGCGGTCACGTAAACTTATCAATGCCGACCTGCTGGCTTTCATCAAGGGATAGAATGCGGCCGCTCTTACTTGTCTTGACTATGCTGTTGGCGATGTCTCTCCCGGTGTCAGCGGCGGAGGATGCGCTTAGCGCCGCCGCCAATGCCGCCTTCCTGGCTGCCAATGCCAGCAAGCCGGGCACCATCATCCGTCCCAGCGGGCTGCAATACCGGATCTTGCGCAGCGGCACCGGCAAGCGGCCCGGTGGCCGTGACGTGGTGCGTTTGGCCTATGGCATCCGGCTGATCAACGGCTCGCTGGTGGACAGCACCACGCCGGTGCTGCCGGCCACCTTGGCGATGAGTAGCGTCGGCCTGGCCGGGTTGGCCGAAGCATTGTCTTTGATGCATGTCGGCGACCATTGGCAATTGGCCGTGCCCTCCAATTTGGCCTTTGGCGGCAAGGAGGCGATGAATGGCGCCATTCCTCCCGGTCAGACGCTGGTGATGGATGTGAGTTTGGTAACGGCTTCGCCGCAGCAGCCGGGCGAGACGGTGTCGGAGAGTCCGTTTTCGGTGTGGAGCAACGGGCGGGAAAACGGCGCCGCACTCACGATCCGTCCCTAGAATTTGCAAAAGTTGGAATTTGATAGATATGCAAGTTGCGCTCCAACAGCATGGATCGCCCGATCAGCGTGCATCCGCCGGGCGCCCAGTCTTTCATCACCGCGATCATGGCGAAAACGTTGGAACGGCCATTGCCGATAAAGTGGTCGGCGCGCAGCGCCAGATAGGTGTCGATCATGACGATGCCGCCATCATCTATTTTCAGGCGGCGCTCGGCATCGAACCGGACATGCATGCCCCCTTTTACGTCAGCGTGGGCCTCAGGCGGTAGTGGTTGACCCCCCAGGACTCGCCTTTGTTGAAGCCGAAGCTTTCGGCGGTGGCGAGAAAGAACATGCGCCAGCGCCGCCGCCACACATTGGCGTCCGCGCCATAAACATGACCCAAAATAGGGTCGATCCTGGCCCGGTTGGCGTCGAACAGCTTCAGCCATTGCAGCGCCGTGCGCTGGTAATGGGTGCCGCTCCAGCGCCATTCCTCTTCGACGGCAAACAGATCGCCAAACTGCCGGATCAGGCCCACTGTCGGCATGATGCCGCCGGTGAAGAAATACCGGCCCGTCCAGTCTTCGGGATCGCGCCAGTCATAGCGCGCCGGGCGGTGGCGGTGCGTAAAGACATGCAGGAACAGTCGGCCATTGGGTTTGAGCCAGCCCTTGACCCGCGTCAGCAGCGCCCGCCAGTTGGCCATATGCTCGAACATTTCCACCGACATCACCCGGTCAAACGTGTCTTGGGTACCAAAGTCGTTCATGTCAGCAGTGATGACCCTAAGATTGGCGAGGCCGCGCATGCGCGCCTGGGTTTCGATATAAAGACGCTGAGGCGTCGAGTTGGAGACCGACGTGATGCGCGCGGCGGGGAAGTTCTCCGCCAGGTAAAGCGATAGCGAACCCCAGCCACAGCCCAGTTCCAGGATTTCCTCTCCGTCCTTCACCTCGGCATGGGCCACGGTCTCCGCGAGCGCGATGGCCTCGGCGGCCGCTAGGCTTTCGCGGCCCGTGGGATAGAGGCAACTGGAATATTTGCGCCTGGGCCCCAGGAACAAGGCGAAGAATTCCGGCGGCAGTTCGTAATGTTGGCGGTTGGCGGCATCGGCATGTTCGGCGATTGGCCTTGCCCCCATGCCGCGGGCGAAATCCGCATCGGTACCGGGCGGCGTCGGCCTTCTGTCATTGGCGGCAATCACCCGCCGCATCCCGGCGCGGATGACAGAGTCGGGCAGGGTGCAGCGCTCGGCAAGGCTGGCGGCGGCGGTGGCGAATGTCATGGTCAAGATTCCCTGCTGGGACTTACGCGGCCAAAAGGCGATTGGATCATGTCACGGAGGGGGCAGCCTATTCATCATTCTCGTCGTGATAACTCTTGGCCGCCCTGACAAAGGGTCCTGGCATCAACAGCCTCTTCTCGCCCGGATAGGGTCGCTTCCAGTCTGTCGCGGAGTACCAGGTGAGGTGATTGAGGAAGTTCGGGTCGGCGGCGTCCGCCTTGGTGATTTTGTCCTTCATCACTTCGCCAGAGGCCGCCAGCCAGGCTTTCTGCAGCGGGCTTAAGGCACCGGTCTTGGTGCCGGCGAGACCTGGACCCTGATTCAGCGGGATCGGCGCCGGCAGATGTGTGAAGGGCGTAAGATCCGCCGTGTCCTGGAACGCATCGAACATGGGCGAGACCACCAGGTCGAATTGGGTCAATGGTTGCATGCCCAGGATATTCTCAATGGTGCGGTTGATATTTTCGGCGGTGTAGGTGGTGTGAATCACTTTGCCCTGGCCGGGCGCCTGCGGCGCGGCCGTAAAGGGGCTGATGACATAGACCGGCTGACGGTGGCCATCGACATGATCGACGCCGTTCTGGGCATCATCTTCCTCGACAAAGATTGCCGACTGAGCCCAGACCTTGCTGTGGCTGATGGCTTCCACGATTCGGCCCAATGCGAGATCGTTATCGGCCTGGTAGTTAATCGGATAGGGAAAGCCCTTGGTGGTGCCATTGGTGTGATCGCTGGGCAGCCAGATGATCGTCAGGCTGGGCACCTGATTGGCGGCGTCCTGCTGGTTGAAGACGGGAATCCAATAGTCGGCGCGATACTGGTCGGGGATTGTAAGATTGAACGAAGGGTAATGCGGGTCGAGAATCTTGGCGGCCGAAGGGACGCTGGAAGTTTCCGTGACGGAATTGTCCGGCACGATGCAGCTTGAGGCGGGCGCCAGTTTTTCCTTGCACAGCGCGGTGCTGTAGAAGTCGCTCCAGCTGTAGGCAGTTCCGCCGGCTTTTTTCCTAACCTTGGGACCGTCGCTCCATTCCCCGTAAAGCTTGACGGACAGGCCTTTGGCCGCCGCCGCCGACCACAGGAAGCCTCTTGGCGTGTAAGTCAGCGGATCGTCGCTTCTGCCGCCGGGATAGGAGCGGATCCAGTCCGGCGAGAGAATGTCGTTGCTGTAGAACGAGCCCGACAGGGCGATCCAGGGATGGCCGTCCGCCGACTG
>DATHLY010000079.1:0-3012 GCA_035487655.1 Rhizomicrobium sp.
CCGGTCTTTCCCGCGCCCGATCTCAAGACCCCCGTGCGCGATCTTTTGCCCATGAATGCGGCGGTGCCGCTGTTGGAGCGCCGCGGCGACTATGTGCGGATTGGCGATGGCCAATATCTGCACCAGCGCCATTTGGGACCAACGGAAAAGGATTTTGTCGCCGTGGCGGAACGCTTTCTTGGCGCGCCCTATGTCTGGGGCGGCAAGACGGCGGCCGGGCTTGATTGCTCCGGACTTGTCCAAACCGCCTTGCAGGCGACCGGCAAGGCCGCGCCGCGCGACACCGACATGATGGAGAAGGCGCTGGGCGATGCCGTGTCTTTGTCGGGCCTGCGCCGTGGCGATCTCCTCTTCTGGAAAGGCCATATGGGCGTGATGCTGGATGAATCCCGGCTTTTGCACGCCAATGCCTTTCATATGGCGGTGGCGATCGAACCGCTGGCGGAAGCGCTGGCGCGCATCGAGAAGGTCGCCGGGGCGGTGACCTCGATCAAGCGGTTGTGATTTTTGTGTTCATTTTGTCATGGCCCGCAAATGCGGGCCATCCAGATGACGTCGCCACTAAGCCCACAGGTATCGCGCATGCACCTACTGGATGGCCCACGCGGAGTTTACACCCCGGCCGCGCTTCGCGCGGACCGGGGTGGTGGGCCATGACAATTTGAGCGTTCATGAATCAGCACGCACTGTGGCGTTCCGGCGGATTTCCCGCACCGATTTGTCCTGGTGCGCGACCCACAGAAAAAGACGGTTCAGTAAGGCCAGCGGCCAAGCCATTTTGCGTGCCACATCCAGAAACAACACAACCCGCACCCGATCGGTCTCATTGGCGGCATCGTGCAAAAAGGTATCGTCGAACAGCACCGCTTCGCCTTCGTGCCAGTAGTATTTCTCGCCTTGCTCGATCGCGGCGCGGTCGCCGGTGCGTGACTGTGCCTGGGGATTGATCCTTATCCAGCATTTGTTGTCGCGGTTGTTGTCGGGGATCACCACGCCAAGGTGATAACGCACAAAACCTTTCCAATAGCCCCAATGCGCCTTGATGTGCTGGTTGGGCTCCAAGACCGAGAAGAAGGCGGTATAGACGCCGGGAATGCCGCGCAGCAAGGCGGCGGTCCTGGGCGCCAGCGCGCAATTCTCCTCGATGAATGTTCCGGATTTGAACATGAAGCTTTTCCAGGCGATCTGATGGATGCCGCCGGAAGTGTAGCTGGTCAATTCCTCCATGCCCGGAATGCGCAGGGAACTTCTGACCAAGCTTTCACATTCCTCGCGAATGACGGGATAATTCTCCGCCAGCAGCGAGAGTTCGGGATATTCGCTCAAGTCGCGCTCAAAGGCCGGCAGTTTGCGGAATGTCCCGCGCTGTTCGGCGCGCACGAACAACTCTGCAGCCCAGTCTTTGATGCGGGTGGCAACCGTCATCTCGCTAGTGTCCCGTTTCCGAAATTCGTTTCATCTTGATATCGCGCTCCGAGCGAATTTCGGAATCGAAGGACACTAGCAAATTATTGAATCCTAGTGTCGTTTCGGTTTCGAGGTTCGCCCCGGAACTTGATATCAAGGATATGGCGAACTTCGAAACCACGACACTAGTAACCCCGGCTGAGGTCCACGACATTGGCAAAGGGCTTGCCGCTTTCGGCGCGAATGATGCAGTCCACCACAAAGGCGGCTGCATTGCGCGGATCGGTGATGCCTGCGATATGCGGCGTCACGGTGACCTTGGGATGGCTCCACAGCGCATTGTCCGCCGGCAGCGGCTCGGTCTGGAACACATCCAGCACCGCGCCGGCGAGATGACCGCTGTCCAGCGCCGCGATCAAATCCTGTTCGTTGCATTGGCCGCCGCGGCCCACATTCATCACCCAGGCGCCCTTGGGCAGGCCTGCGAACAGTTTGGCGTCCATGATGCCTTCGGTTTCCGGCGTCAGCGGCAGCATGCAAACCATGATATCGCATTGGGCAAGAAATTGGGGCAGTTCCTTTTGCCCGGCAAAGCTGGTGACGCCCGGAACGCTTTTGCGGCTGCGACTCCAGCCGGACAGCTGGAAATCGAACATCAACAGCCGTTCCGCCGTCACTGCGCCGATATCGCCCAAGCCCAATATCCCGATGCGCACTTCGCGCGAGGGACGGGCCAGCATGCGCTGGCGCCACAGACGCTCTTTTTGCGCGGCGTCGAATTCGCGCTGATGGCGGTGGATGATCAGGCAATGCATGGTGACGTATTGCGCCATCTCCCGCTGCAAGGTCTGGTCGACAAACCGCACCACCGGCAGGTGGCGGGGAAATTCCGGATCGCGCAGGAAGCCGTCCACGCCCGCGCCCAGCGAGAAAATCGCTTTCAAGCGCGGCAGGCTTTTCAGGAAGCCGTGGGGCGGACGGAAACCGACGAAATAGTCGATCTGCTGCGGGGCGTAGTGATCCTTACCGTGCAGGAAGCTGTTGAAGCCTGAATGGCCGAACAGCGACTTGCTCAGTGCATCCCATCCCGGCGGCAACAGGAATAGGACATGGGGCTTACCCGACAGCCCTGTCACGATCCGCCTGTCACGATCCGCCTGTCACGATCCGTCAGTTTGGCTTTGGCGCAGCGGGAGCATGGCTCGAGGGTCCCTTGGCAGGCGCGACGGCAGCCGGCGCGGCACCAGCCGGTGCGGCAGCAGCGGGAGCCGCTTCCTTCTTGGGCGCGGGCGCGGGAATGGCGGCTGGCGAATCCGCATTGCTGCGCAGATAGGCGATCAGATTGATGCGGTCCTTGTCGCTCCGCAGGCCGGCAAAGCTCATCTTGGTGCCCGGGATATCGACACCCGGCGCCTTGATGAACTTGAACAACTCGTCATAGGTCCAATTGCCGGGCTTGCCCTTCATGGCGCTGGAATAGGAGAAGCCCTCATGGGTGGCGCGCGCACGGTCCACCACGCCGAACAGGTTGGGACCGATCTTGTTGGGGCCGCCCTTGCTGAGATCGTGGCACTGCTCGCATTTGGTGGAGAGCGTCTTGCCTGC
>DATHLY010000080.1:0-6417 GCA_035487655.1 Rhizomicrobium sp.
GGACGCGGCAAAGGCACTCAAACCGGATACCGCAGCAATCTTCCACAATCGCGGCGCGGTCTTGGCCGGGCTGGAGCGCCACCGGGAAGCGCTCGAAAGCTATGACCGCGCCCTGACGTTGGATCCGGACTACTTCCCAGCCCGGGCCAATCGCACCATGGTGGCGCTCAATCTCTGCGATTGGGACCGGGTGGCACAAATGCCGCCCGGCGAGGTCGCCCAGGTGGCGCCGCCGCTCACCTTCCTGGGCTACAGCGATGACAAGAAATTGCAGCTCCAATGCGCCATGGGCACGATCAAGAGTCTGGTCCCGCAACCGCTGCCACCCTTGTGGCGCGGCGAAAAATACCGGCACGACCGCATCAGGCTGGCCTATGTCTCGGCGGATTTTCGCGAGCATGCGGTGGCATTCCAGCTGGCGCCGCTGATCGAACGCCACGACCGGAGCCAATTTCAGGTGATCGGCATATCCACCGGCCCCAGTGACGACAGCGCCATACGCGCCCGCTTGGTGAAGGGCTTTGACCGCTTTCACGATTTCGCCCGGTTGAACAGCGAGGATATCGCGCGGCGCCTGCGCGAGATGGAAATCGATATCGCCATCGACTTGGGCGGCCATACCGGACAGGCACGGCCGCAGATCTTTGCGCATCGCCCGGCTCCGGTGCAGGTCAGCTGGCTGGGTTATCCCGGCACCTTAGGAGCCCCTTTCATGGACTATTTGATCGCCGACGCCATTGTGGCGCCGTTCGACGATCAGCCCTATTTCAGCGAGCGGCTGATGCACCTGCCTCACAGCTATTTTCCCACCGATCCGGCGCGGGACATTGCGCCCACGCCCAGAAAAAGCGAGATGGGTCTGCCGGAAAAGGGATTCGTCTTTTGCGCCTATAACAACAATTGGAAAATCACCCGGCCGGTCTTCGCGATTTGGATGCGGCTGCTCAAGGCGGTGCCGGAAAGTATCTTGTGGCTGAAAAGGCCGGCGCCCGATGCACGCGCCAATCTGGAACGCGAAGCGGCGGCGCACGGCGTCGATACGGAGCGGCTGATCTATGCCGGTGATGTCCCGCTGGCGGTCCATCTTGCCCGTCACGCGCTCGCGGATCTGTTCCTGGACACCTTACCCTACAATGCCCATGCCTCGGCGGCCGACGCCCTGGGCGCCGGCTTGCCGGTCCTAACCTGCAAGGGCGAAGCATTTGCCGGACGGGTCGCCGCAAGCCTGCTCGACGCCGTCGGTCTTTCCGAACTGATTGTCGAAAATCTGGCGGCGTATGAGAAGCGGGCATTGGAATTGGCGCGGGACGGGGCACAGCTCGCGGCACTGAAGGAAAAGTTGCGCCGAAATTTGCCGACCATGCCGCTCTTCGATGCCGATGGCTTCCGGCGCGCGATCGAACAGGCCTTTGTCACCATGCACACACAAGGCGCGCCCTGCAGCTTCAGCGTGCCGATATGAGAAACCCGGGCTTTCGCCCGGGCTTCCCTGCGTTTGATCAATTACGATTAGTCGCGATAGGGATGACCGCAACGGCGCTCATAGGCTCTACGGCCGCCATGATCGCGCCATACCGGATCACCCAAATTCAGATCGCAAGGATCGGTGGCGGCGCCGATCACCGCACCGCCGACCGCACCGGCGGCCGCACCCAGTGCGGGATTGCCGGCCGCAGCGCCGATCGCTGCACCACCGGCGGCGCCCAACATGGCGCCACTGACCGCGCGCTCACCAGGATCGGTGCCGCAACCCGCGAGGAACAAAGCCGCCGCAAAACCCAACATCATAGTCGTGCGCATGTCTGGCTCCCTTTGTGTGGGAGTGGGAACGCGCCGCCTGGAGCAGTCGTTCCGGTGAAGCCGGTTCGCGCCGAACACAACGGGAAAACATCATAGAATTCATGGGTTATACCGGGCCCAGAGCAGGACGCGCTTATGGGACTTTTGGGCGAAAAGGCGGCAATCGCGAGGCGCACGAACACTAAAGCTCATTGCCCAAATCGTGTTCGCGCGTCGACATTTTGCTCTAAAACACGCCGATTGCCGGAAGCACCATCGCCCAAAAGGCCAGGGACGCAAGCAGAATGGCGAGTGTGAGAAGTTCGCGCGGCCAACGCATCCACCAGGAATCCGGATCACGCCGGCGATCCAGTCGGAGATATGGATTCGGCCGCAATGCCGCCACATTGTGCATGCGATTGGACGCCATAACCGCGCCTTCCCACAAAATGGGCGAATGTCGAGTTGTCCTAAACATCGCCCACTATAAATAACCCTCCAGGTCCCAGCGCGTTCCAGAAAGGCGATCACTTGCGAGATGCGCAGGAACGGCCTGGTAATAATTCCGCAATAACACCCGCTTGCACCAATTCAGGCAGGCGGGCGCATTATTGCCGACAGTTCAGGAAATGAGAGTTAGATGCGCTCCAGCCGTGTGTCGGCGTCGCCGAACTTGTCCAGCTTGAGGCCGAAGCGATCCATCAGGGACAGATACAGGCTGCACATCTTGCGCTTGTCTTCGCCATCGTCGAGGTAATTGAGGCTGCGCCCGGTCTGCAGCGTGCCGCCCAGCCCGCCGGCCAACACCAGCGGCAGGCGGCTGTTGTCATGCTTACGCCCCACGAACATGTTGGACATGAACATCAGGCAGCTATTGTCCAATACGGTGCCGTCGCCTTCCTTCATGCTGTCGAGCTTGGAAGCGAGATAGGCATACTGATCGACATGGAAGCGGGCGATGCGCTCGTAGCTGTCGGACGCATTGTCGTGGCTGGCGGCGTGATGGCCTTCCTTGACGTCCAGGAAGGGATAATACATCGCCGACAGATCGCGCGAGATGATCAGCGAGGCGACCCTGGTCTTGTTGGTCTGGAAGGCGATGGCGATGATGTCGCACATCAGCTTGGCGTGCTCGCGAAGGTCTTCCGGCAGGCCGCTGGCAGGGCGATCCATCAAGGCGGCTGGCACATTTTTGGCCTTGGAATTGTCGTCGGCCGCGTCCTTGGCCTTGCGCATCAGCTCCACGCGCTTTTCGACCTCGCGCACGCTGGTGAGAAATTCGTCCAGCTTGCCGCGGTCGGTGGTGCTGATCTTGCGCGATAGGTCCTGGGCGCGGTCCTTGACCCGGTCCAGCACACTGAGATTGAGCAGGCTGCCGCGATTGTCGAACAGGTTGTCCCAGGCCAGAGAGGGATAGACCTCGACCGGCACCGGGGAATCAGGCGTCTGCCAGGACAGGTGCGAGGAGTAGGCAAGGCTGAAGTTGGTTTCGTGATAACCCGTCATGGGTTGTTCGCAAGCCAACACGATGCTGGATTGCGGCGTGTCTTGGCCGACATGGGCCGCGATCATTTGGTCGACGCTGATACCGGAATGGATCAAGGCGCCCTTGGTGATGTGTTCACCCGACAACAGGCTGCCGGTCTGGGCGGGATGGATGCCCTGGTTGGTCAGGGCCTTCACGAATAGTCCGTCAATGACATTGATCTTCTGCTTCAAAGGCTCCAGCGGCTGAAGCGTCTTGCTGAGGATCATGTCGGCGCCCTGGCCTTGCGCGCTCCAATGATCCTCATTGATGCCGCAGCCGAGGAACACAACGCCAAAGCGCTTGGGAAAATCGCCGGCCGCTTGCGGATCAGCCAGGGCGTTCACCGATTCCAGCCAGGGCAGCGCCATGCTGCAGCCGGCGCCCTTGAGGATGACGCGGCGGGAGAAAGCGCGTGAGAAAGGTGGGCGAGACATGTCAGTTCCCTTTCTTCAGATAGGCTTTGATTTCGCCGATGTCGGCGGGCTGGAGCGCGGCGTGCTTGATTTCGGCGCTTTCGGGCATGCGCCGGTTGAGGAATTGCGGACTCACCACAATGGCTTCAACCAGGGCGCGGAAGCGATAGTCATCGCCGGTCAGCGCGGCCTTCATCTTGTCCACCAGCGATTCATCGGACAGCTGGAGCGAGCGGTTGAGCGCATAGGAGAGAAGCTTGCGGCAAAGATTCTCCACATAGCGGTCCTGGCGGTGCTCACGGATATAGCCTTGCAAGCCTGACACGCCGGTCGCATCCACGCCGCCCGGGAAGGTGGCCGAGGCGTCCACCGGCCGTCCCGCCATGTCGGTGGTGCGCGCATTGCCCACCGGGCCATAGCCTTCAAACACCAGGCCAAAGGAATCGAAACGCTGGTGGCAGCCGGCGCAGAAAGGATTCTTGTGGTGCTGCTCCAGCATGGCGCGGATGGGCAGGTCCGTCTTGGATTCATCGCTGGGCAGCTCCGGCACCACCGGCGGCGGCGGCGGCACCTTCATGCCCAGAACCTTTTGCACCACCCAGTTGCCGCGCTTGACCGGGCTGGTGCGCAGGCCGGGCGAATAGAGGGTCATGAACACCGCCATGGGCAGGATGCCGCCCCGGCCATATTTGTCGGCATTGTCCACCCGGACCCATGTGTTCGCGTCGCCGGATACTTCCGGCATTCCGTAGAACTTGGCCAAGGACGGATTCACAAAGGTATAGTTGCCATACAGCACATCCAGCATCGAACCATCATGGGTGATGGTGTCCTGCAGGAAATGGATCGGCTCCTGGAACATCGCCTCGCGCAGTTCATCGTCGAAGGCGGGGAAACGCTGGCGGTCCACCGAATTGTTGGTTTCGAACTGGCGGAAGACCAGCCAGTTGCCGGTGAATTCTGTCGCCAAGCCGTAGACCCTCGGGTCCTTGAGCATGCGCTGGGCCTGCGCTTTAAGCACGCCCGGCTGATGCAGATCCCCCGCCGCGGCATGCTTCATCAGCTCCGCATCCGGCATGCTGGACCAGATGAAATAGCTGAGCCGGCTGGCCAGGCTGTAGTCCGACAGGGGTTCGCTGACAAATGGCTTCGCCAACGCCGCCTTGCTGAGACCGAGCTTGGGTGCCGACGCGGTCTTGGCCAGGTCGAAGCGATAGAGGAAATCCGGTGACATCAGGATGGCCACGATGGAATCGCGGACGGCAGCGTCGTGCGAGATACGGTTCTTGGTCCTGAGCGTCTTGTAATAGGCCAGAACATCGGCGCGCTCGCCAGCGGTCAGCGGACGCCGATAGGCGCGTTCGGCAAAGCGCAGCATGGCCGCCAGATGCTTTGGCTCGGCGGCGGCATGCTCCTTCTCGAGGTTGCGCAAGGTGGCGTTGATCAGACCAAAATGCCAACGGAACGCCTTGGGCGCGACCGGATCATTATGTTCCTTGTCCATCCCCCAACGGGCCAAATACTTGTCGCGCATCTGATAGATCACGAACTGATCTGTGACTTCGTGACCGATCGGGCGCTTGGAACCGGATTCGGTGGACAGCGGCCCATTGATATTGCCATCCACTTCGCCGCTTTGATTGAAGTAATACTGAACCCAAGTGCGCTCGGTTTGGTGGGCGATGAAGTCGAACTCGTTCCACAGCCGGTTGAGTTGGTCCTGACCGCGTTTGTCCAGGATCAGCTGCATCAGGGCGGTGTCGTCGCGGTAATAGCCGCCGGTATTGTGATAGCCGGCGCTCAGCAATCGGCCATTGTCGGTGGAATCGTCGGGCCAATAGCGGCCGCGCTCGCTGACATAAAAGGTGTCGGGGAAGACATAGGCCAGCCGCGCGAAGGCTTTTTGATAGCTGGCCTTCTGGCCGGCGGGATAAACAAGGTCCTGGTTCCAGAATCGGGCATGCGCCGAAAGGACGGCCCAACGCGGCGAAGCGTCCTCATGCAGCGGCGGATATTTGGGGATAACGGGCGGCGCCTCTTCCGGCACGTTGTCCGCCCTAAGGTCGTTTGGATCGCTCTTGCGATGGTTTTGGGCATATTCCTCGAGCCGCCAATTGTGCAGCGGCTCGGACTGGCCGGGTAGGCCTTTGACGACGGGCGCGGCGAACTGCACTGCGGTGTGGGCGCGAATGCGGACTACGAAATCGCGCATTGCTTGCGCTTGCGTCTTTGGCGCGTCGCCCTTGGCGTCCTTGGCGTCCTTGGGCGCCGGCATGGCGTTCCACATGCCTTGCAGCTTGGCCACCGGCCCCACCGCATTCTTGTCGTGCAGAATCGACCAGACCAGCGGCAGGTACTTGGCGCTGACCTTGGCGTCGGTGGCGGTGGAGGCCAAGGTGGCGCCGGGCTTGCCCAATGCCGCGCGATAGCGATAGCGCCAGGCCGCCTGGAAATAATCGGCATAGTCGGTGGGCTGCGCCTTGTAGAAGGCGATGATGCGCTGGATGGCGTATTTGTCGTGGTCGCTTTCCACCTGCATCAGGTGCGGCGCGAAATCGATGGTGTCGGGCTTGAGCACCATGTGATCGGCGACCTGGCGCGCGGCCTGCAGATACTTGTTCAGCAGCGCCGGCGACATGGTCAGAGACTCGCCGGAATTGTCGAAGCCCGCGGTGTTGGCCGGATCCACCGGGAACT
>DATHLY010000081.1:0-3034 GCA_035487655.1 Rhizomicrobium sp.
AGCGGCACGGTGAAGAGAAGGGGCAGGCCCAGCGGCAGGAAATTGATCGCCAGTGAGGCGGCAAGGATGGCAAGGCCCGTCGCCAGCCGCCGCCAGTTGCCGAGGAATGCCGATCTTTTCGCCGTGGCCAGAAGCACGATCAGCGGCGTGAAGATGACATAGGGCAGGATGATGGAGACCGACCAGCCCTGCCAGTCGGAAACCAGTTTCAGGGGCTTCCAGATATTCTGCTCGAGGGCGTAGACGAAACCGGAGACCGCGCCCACCAAGGCCGTGATGGCGATGAATCGCACCAACTGTTTCCAGTCGCGGAAATCGATCGTCGGCCCGATCAGCCGCTGACAAAGCATGTCGATAGCCACCAGCACGCCCGTGCTGAGGGATGGAATGGCGATGCTCTCGAAAAGGCTGGGGTCGGAAAGCCATTTGGCGAAGATGCCGCCGGCCAGGCCGGCCGCCAGAACCGGCCAGCGCCACTTCCTGCCAAGGATCAGGATCAGCGCCAGCGCGACGCCGCCATAAGGCTTGATCGTGGTCACGCCTTCGGCGCGTTCATAGAGTATGGCGCCCACATAGTTGAGCAGCGAAAACAGCGCCATCAGGACCGCAAACTGCAGCAGCCTTTTTTGGACGCTTGGCGCAGGAATCCGCATCGCCGGAGTTACCCAGATTTCGGGAAAAATCTGCCAGGGGAGTGCAAAACAAAATGTTAGCGGGAGACGGTTGCCGGTTGAATCTTTTTGGTAAGACTTTCCTAACCAGATTTTTGCGGGCAGGCGCGCCGCCGTTGCAATGCTGCCCGAAAGCCTAATTCATTTTTAAGTTAGCCCATCTAGTGTGATATCCAGTCAGGCGTGAAGGCGGATACGGGGTCGTCATGAAGGTTGGGATGCAGCCGGCCGGGTCCAAAGACCGGCGTGGCAGCGATCGAGTCTCGGCGCAGTTGGAAGGGAAGCTCTATGTCCCGTCCGAGGGGCGCACGCTGGATTGCATGATCAGCAATCTTTCCGTGGGCGGCGCCGGCATTCGATGCGCGGAACCGCCGCCGATCGACGCCTTTGTCGTTCTCTATGTCGACGGGTTCGGCCGGTTCGACGGCGTCACCACGCGCTGCCAGGGGGGCGAGGTGGGCCTGAAATTCGTCTGCAAGGAAGCCAAGCGCAAAAGACTGGAACAGGATCTGGAGGTGTTCGTCCGCGAAGGCATGTCGGGCGTCGCCCATCTGCACCGCGACCGGCGCGCCAGCTCGCGCGTGCGGATCGACTATTTCTTTTGCGCCGACGGCAGCAAGGCATCCTGCAGCCTGGTCGATATTTCGCTCCAGAACGCCACGCTGAAGACATTGGCGCGGCCCGCCATCGGCGAAATGATCCTGATGGGCAACACCAAAGCTTGGGTGATTCGCCACCACCAACAGGAAATCGACGTCCAGTTCAACGAGCCGCCCGACGGCGGCCATGAAGGCTGACCGGTCAGTCAGACAGCTGCCGCAAGGATTGAGGCGGCGACCGTGACAAGCACGGTGATCCAAGACGGTAGCTTTGCAAAAACCAGAAGCGCGAAACTTGCGGCGGCGAGCGCGGCGTCGCGCCAGTTGGTGATGGCGCTGGTCCAGAGCGGGGAATAGAGCGCGGCAGCCAGGATGCCGACCACCGCCGCATTGATCCCGCGCATCGCGGCCTTTAGATCGGGACGTTGGCGCAGTCCGTCCCAGAATGGCAGGGCGCCCATCAAAAGCAGCATGCCGGGCAGGAAGATCGCGACCAGGGCGAGGATCGCGCCCCAGGCACCATTCGGTGGCGCATTTAGAGCTGCGCCCATATAGGCGGAGATGGTGAAAAGTGGGCCGGGCACGGCTTGCGCCGCGCCATAGCCGGCGAGGAAGGTGCTGGACGTGAGCCAGCCGGGCCGCACCACCGCATCGCTGAGCAGCGGCAGCACGACATGGCCGCCACCGAACACCAACGCGCCGGAGCGATAGAAGGCATGGAAGACGGCGATGGTGTGGCTTGTACCGGAGAGCAGGGGTCCGATGGCGAGCACAAGAACAAACAGGACAAGCGATGCGGTGGCCATGCCGCGGGAAACGGTGACTCGCAGTGGTGAAGTCTCGGTTGTCGCCGCGGCGCGGCAGACCAGAAGGCCCAAGAATGCGCCGGTTGCGATGGTCAGGATTTGGCCGAACGATCCTGCGAGGAAGGTCACGATGGCCGCTGCCAGAGCGGCGATGGCGAGGCGCGGAAGATCGGGGGTGAGGCTGCGCGTCATGCCCCAGAGAGCCTGCGCCACAACCGCCACCGCGACAATCTTGAGACCGTGAATGCCGGCAGTGGCGATGACACCAGTGAAGGATGAAGCCGTGGCGGCGAACAGGAAAAGCAACAAGGCGGAGGGCAGGGTGAAGCCGAGCCAGGCGGCAAGTCCGGTGGAGAGTCCGCGACGCGACAGGCCCAACGCAAAGCCTACCTGGCTGCTGGCGGGTCCGGGCAGGAATTGGCAGAGCGCCACCAGGTCGGCATAGGCGCGCTCGTCCAGCCATTGGCGGCGAAGGACGAACTCGCGGCGGAAATAACCGATATGGGCGATGGGGCCGCCGAAAGAGGTGAGGCCCAGCCGCAGGAATATGCGGAAGACGTCCCATGGCGAGCGGTCTTGGTGTTCGTCCATGCCGGTTTCTAGCATGGGAAAGATGTGTCGTAGTGCGCGGGGGAGCCTGACAGGGCGCGCTCGGCGGGGTATCATAGAGCGGCTTGAATCGGGGGTTCGCCATGGAGCGGTGGGTTCTGGTCGGCGGCGTGATCGCGATATTCCTGGGGCTGGCTGTGATGGGCCGGCACTATCAGCAGCAAGACAATAGCGCGCGCATGTGCACCAGCGCCGAGGCGCATTGCGGCGAGCGGCATTTCTGAATCAAGCGGTCTTGTAATTTGCGCAAGATGGGCGCGGGGCGGTTGATCCCGGTTTTATAAATCGGGTAGGAGTCTTGTCATGGTGAAGAGATGCGCCCGAGGCGGCGCGTTCTTCGAAAGGCCTC
>DATHLY010000082.1:0-3171 GCA_035487655.1 Rhizomicrobium sp.
CGTCACCGCCAAATGCTATGGCGGCGATATCACCAGAAAGCGCAAGCTGTTGGACAAGCAGAAAGAGGGCAAGAAGAAGATGCGACAGTTCGGCAAGGTGGACATCCCCCAGGAAGCCTTCATTGCCGCGCTGAAGATGGATGACAACTAAGCTCTGTTGTCATCCCCGGCCGAGCATTGCGAATGCAATGCGAGGGGAAGGGGACCCAGGAGCTTCAACCGGGGCGGTCTTGAAGTAAGGGCGCCATTCTTTTTGATATTAGTAGTTGGCAACCACCTGGGTCCCCTTCCCTCGCCGCACGAGGTCGCGCGGCTCGCCGGGGATGACAGTTGTGGAGTCGGGGAGAAGATCAGTTATGCTCCGCCCGGGGTTTTCGGCAGGGGCGGATTGATGAACACAATCGCGCAGGGACAAAGGCTTTTCACCGCGCGGCTGGTCATCGGCCTGGCGCAGGGCCTGGCGCTCTATCTTCTTTACAGTGCCTACGATGCCAAAGTCTGGCCCGCCACCGTTGGCCCGCTGTTCGCGCCCCTGTTGCTGGTCTGGCTGTTCATTCCCACACTTCTGATCGGGGCGCTGGGCGAAATGCCCTGGCGCAAGGCCGCGGCCTGGGCCGGCATTGCCCTGATCGCCATCGCCGTGCTGGCCTTCTTCGACAATTGGAGCGCCTGGCCGCAAGACTGGCGTTACGGGTCCACCGCGCCGCAGCCACATATCATCCCTTCCCCGCAGCTGTTTGTCTTCGGCGGCGCGGGCCTGTTCATCGCCCATGCCTTGGTGGTCGGCGCGAATATCGATCATCGCATGAGGGCGAATTATCCAACCCATTTCGATGTCGCCTGGAAGATGGCCGTCCAGCTGGTGCTGGGGGCCGGATTCGTCGGCGCCTTCTGGCTGCTGTTGTGGCTGGGCGCGGGCCTTTTCGCGCTGATCAAATTGGATTTTTTCAGGCGGCTGATTCAACACGAATGGTTCGCCATTCCGGTCACCGCCATGGCCGCGGCCGGCGCCTTGCACTTGACCGACATCCGTCCGGCGCTGGTGCGCGGCGCGCGCACACTCGCCTTGACCCTGCTGTCCTGGCTGTTGCCGTTGATCACCCTGATCGTCTCGGGCTTTCTTGTCAGCCTGCCCTTTACCGGGCTCGCCCCGCTTTGGAGTTTCGGTCATGCCTCGGCGCTTTTGTTGGTCGCCGCCGCGGCGCTGATCATCCTGATCAATGCCGCCTATCAGGACGGTGACGCCGAAAGGCTGCCTCCCCAGATCCTGCGCTGGTCCGGCAGCCTGGCCGCGATTCTTCCCTTGCCGCTTTCGCTCATCGCCGCTTACGCGCTCTATTTGCGGCTGGCGCAATATGGCTGGACGGTGGGCCGCATCTGGCTGGCGGCCAGTGTGCTTTTGGCCATCGGCTATGCCGTGGGGTATGTCATGGCCGCCGCACATCGCCAGACATGGCTTTCACCGATCGAGCGGTGGAATTTCGTGATGTCACTTGTGGCGCTGGCCATACTGGTGGCGCTGTTCACGCCCATCGCCAGCCCTGCCCGCATCGCTGTCGCCGACCAGATGGCGCGGTTGAACAGCGGCAGGGTCCCGGCTGCCAAGTTCGATTTCAATTATCTGCGCTGGGAGGGCGGACGCTATGGCCGGGACGCATTGACGGCATTGGCAGCCGGCAAGGACGCCTTTACCAAAAAGGCGGCCGACTATGCTTTGCGGCAGACCAACAAATACGCCTCCGTGCCCGCCGCGTCGCCGTCTTTTTTGGCGCGTTTGACGGTCTATCCGCGCGGACAGGCGCTGCCGGAAAGCTTCGCCCGCATGGATTGGAACAAGGAGCGCCGCGTCTGGGTGCGGCCCGCCTGCCCGGGCGCGGGTCCATGTGACGCACTTGTTGCCGATCTGGATGGGGACGGCCGGCCCGAGGTCGTGATCCTCGGCAATGCGCCGACTTTTGCGCAGGTCTTTCGCGAGGGCGCCGATGGCGTCTGGAGCCAGGCCGGATCGTTCCAGATTCCCTATCAGTGCCCCGCCGTGCTGGAGGCGCTGCGCCAGGGACACTTCGAGACGCGCCCTCCGGCCTTGCGCTGGAACGAAATCCAGTTAGGCGGCGTCAAACTGCATGTGCGGGAGATGAACGATCTCGAGGCCCCGCCGGCCTGCCCGAAGTAAAATTTGCCCCCTCCGGTCCGGCCATCGCGCCTGACGGCGCTCGGCGTTCGGTTGGCTTGGCCGCCAACCTCACCCTTCGCACCTGGCGGTGCTACGTTCGGGCGGCGAACGGTCCACTGGACCTTTCGCTAATCGCCCTCACCCTCCCCCGCCTATGCGCTGCGCGCATGCGGGGGCGGCGGGCCTGCGCGTGCTTCGACAAATCCGGGTTGAGCCGTTATAGGACCGGCCATGTCCACAGTGGCCCTCATCGATTATGGCTCCGGTAATCTCGCCAGCGCGGCGAAGGCTTTGGCGCGCGCCGCTGATGGCAAATTCGAGATCGTCACCACCGCCGATCCGCAGGCGGTCAAGGCCGCCGATCGGGTGGTGCTGCCCGGGGTCGGCGCCTTTGCCGATTGCATGAAGGGCCTGTCCGCCGTGCCCGGCATGGTCGAGGCATTGCGGGAAAAAGTGCTGAAGGACGGCGCGCCCTTTCTGGGCATCTGTGTCGGCATGCAGCTTCTAGCAACCGTCGGCGTGGAGTTCGGCCGCCATGCCGGGCTGGGCTGGATCGCCGGCGAGGTAGTGAAGATCACGCCCTCCGATCCCAATTTGAAGATCCCGCACATGGGCTGGAACCAACTCAAGGTCGAACAGAAGCATCCCCTGCTCGCCGGCATTGCGCCGGAGGCGCACGCCTATTTCGTGCATAGTTTCGAGCTCAAGCCGACCCTGCCGGATGACCTGATCGCCACCGCCGATTATGGCGGGCCGCTGACGGCGATGGTGGGCAATGAGAATATTGCCGGTACCCAATTTCATCCGGAGAAGAGCCAGGCGACCGGGCTGAAGCTGCTCGAGAACTTCTTGCGCTGGCAGCCTTAGGAGCTTTCAGTTTGTATTGCCTTCCACTTACTTGTCATTCCCGGCCGAGCATCCGCACAGCGGATGCGAGGGGAAGGGAACCCAGGTGGATAGACCGGGGCCGATCTAACCACCTGGGTCCCCTTCCCTCG
>DATHLY010000083.1:0-4430 GCA_035487655.1 Rhizomicrobium sp.
GCCATCAGGATCACGCCGCGCAGGCGCGACTGGATATTCTCTTCCGTCGTGCCTGTCTGTGTGCCCGCGAAGGCGGGCGACAGCGTCTCTCCCATCGCCCTGACGGCGCGCTCGATCTCGATGGTCTCATAGTTCACGCCCAAAAGGCGGGCGCAGGCATCGGCGTCCTCCAGGCTTTCGCGGCTGGTATAGCGCGAGGGCAGCATCACGCAGCGCACACGCGAAGCCCCCAGCGCATCCACCGCCACTGCCGCCGACAGCGCGGAATCAATTCCGCCCGAAAGCCCCAGCACCACGCCGGGAAAGCGGTTCTTGTTCACATAATCGCGCAAGGCCAGCATCATGGCGTGATAGACCTGGGACGAGCGGTCTTCCGCAACGAACTTGTCGCCCGGCGCGCACTGCCATATTCCGCCCCCATTCTTTGAATCAGTGCCGCGCTGCCATTCGGTGACGACGACGCGTTCGTCCCAGCCCGGCAGCGCCACCGCAATCGCGCCATCGGCGTTCAGCACAAAGGAGGCGCCGTCATAGACCACCTCGTCCTGGCCGCCGAGCTGGTTGAGGTAGATCAGCGGCAGGCCGCTTTCCGCAACCCGGCTCCTGGCCAGTTCCAGCCGCACATCCTCCTTGCCGGCCTCAAACGGCGAGCCGTTGGGCACGCAGAGAATTTCGGCACCGACATCGGCAAGAGCCGCCGTGACGTCCTGCTTCCAGATGTCCTCACAGATCGGCACGCCTAACGCCACGCCGCGCAGGCTGAGGGGCTTTGGCGATGGTCCGGGCGCGAAGACGCGCTTCTCGTCGAACACGCCATAATTGGGTAGATCCACCTTGAAGCTTTTGCCGGCGATCCTGCCGCCTTCGAGCAGCAGCATGGCATTGTAGAGCTTGCCCTCCTCGACCCAGGGCGCGCCCACCAGGACGGCGGGTCCGCCATCGGCGGTGTCGCGCGCCAGTTCCCCCACCGCCGCGCGCGCGTCCTCTTGCAGCGCAGGCTTCAGCACCAGGTCTTCCGGCGAATAACCGACAATAAAGAGTTCGGAAAACAGGATGACATCGGCATTGCCGGCTTGGCGGCGCGCACTGCGGGCACGCTTCAGGTTGCCGGCGATGTCGCCGACCACCGGATTGAGCTGCGCCAATGCAATTTTGAAACGGTCACTCATGACCGGTTTCTAACAGGCTGGCGGAAATATAGGTACTAGCGGCGGCCGGCCGCGATACGGGCCTGCGTGGCGGGCATGGGCACGGCCACGCCGGAGGCTTCCTCGATCCAAAGCGCGGTCTCCAAGGCCTGGGCCGCCTGTTCCGGCGTCACCAGCGCATCGACCCCCGCCTTGGCGGCCGAGATGAAGCCGGCGACCGATTCACCCAGGGGATCGCCCAATTCCAGCGCGCCGAGATAGCGCGGCGTCGTGTTCTTCACGGTGCGGGACAGGAAATCGATTTCCACCACGCCGTCGGCATAAACGGCGCGCAAACCGCGCTTGCGCTCGGTCGCCACCCGGCTGGTTTCCAGCTTGGCGATGGCGCCATTGTCAAAACGCAGCAAGGCAAAGACTTCGTCCGCATGCGGGCCGTATTCGATCAACCCTTCGGCCCTGACATCCACAACCTTGCCCGGCACCAGCGTATGCACCAGGTCGAGGTCGTGGATCATCAGATCCAACACCACCGATACATCGTCGCCGCGGCCGGTCCAGGGACCTTGGCGCCAGCAAGTGATTTCAACCGGCATTTCCTTGAGATCCAGAAGCCCCGTGCGCGCGAAGACAAAGCGCTCCTGATGGCCGACGGAAAGAATGCGTCCCATTTGGCGCGACAGTTCCACCAGTTCCGCCGCCTCCTCCATCGTCGTGGCGATCGGCTTTTCCACCAACACATGGGCGCCGGCGGTCAGGAAAGCGTGCACGACTTCGGCATGGGTGACGGCCGGCGAGCAAATGCTGACCAAATCCACCTTGCCCAACAGCTCACGCCAGTCGGCCACCGCAGCGCAGCCATGATGGGCCTTGGCCTTGGCGCGCATGTCGGAATTGGGATCGGCTATGGCGAACAGCTCGACGTCTTTGCTGGTCTGACCCAGCGTCTTGTATTTGGTGGCGTGGTGATGGCCGAACACGCCGGCGCCGATGACGGCAGCCTTCAGCGGTCCATTTTCGGGCACGCGGCGACGAAGAAACAAAGCTTGGGGATCCCCACAACGGATAAGGCCCCTATAAGGAACCGTGGAACGGCAACCCGCCAGCAAACAAATGTTGCGGCTTGTTACCATATAAGCTATTGAAAATTCTCTATTTTTCGGATGCTGAGGCCATCAAAGAGGCCAGCGCTGCCACGATCAGGTAGGCCAGCATGAGGGGGGCCAGCCCTATCAGAAGCGCGCCGGTGACATTGGCGAAGGCGCTGCAATGCAGCCACGGATAGGCGGAACCCACAAACAGGAACTGGATGCCCACCACCGCAACGATTCCGAACAGGAAGGCGCGCAGTGTCGGACCCAGCAGCTGCGGCCGGTCGCTGGCCTCCAGCCGGATCAACCCGGCTTGGAGTTTCAGCCGTGAGGTGGCGCTGGCGAGATAGATCACGGCGAGCAGCCAAGCGAAGGCGGCCGAGAATATCCGCCCACCATCCATGGTGCAGGCATCCAATGCCGACACCAGTGCCCGCTGGCCGGGAACCACAAAATAGATGGCATTCTGCAATGCACTCACCGCGCCACGATCGAAATTGCCGGGCGCGACAAAGGCCTGATTCAGGAAACTGAGAACGACAAAAAGGAAAAACACGCCCTCATTGAAGCCTGGAATCAGGAGATGCGGCCTAAAGTGCTTGGGCCAAGGCGTGTGGGTGAAATGACCTGCCGAAACGCCGAAACCTCCGACGAACAAGAGCCCCATGGCCATGAACAGCAAGGCGCAGATGCCGATTCCGGGCAACGATGACGCCAGATCCTGGCCTTGAAGCAGCGCAAGCCGCAGGGCATGGGCGCCCGCGAAAAGACAGAAGATAATCCAGCCCTTGGCGAGGAGCCTTGCAATGCCCATTACTTCTCCGCGCCGCGTGTGGCGGACTCGATCGCTTCACTCAGGACTGTCGCATGTGCGGCCGTCATGCTGATGCGGCGAGGCCAGACTGCTTGATCCGCTCATCGCGGATGCCTTGCGCGATCAGAAAGGCCAGTTCCAGCGCCTGGCTGGCATTCAACCTCGGATCGCAAGCCGTCTGGTAACGGTCCTGCAAGTCGATTTCCTTCAAGCCTTGCGCGCCGCCCAGGCATTCGGTGACATTCTGGCCGGTCATCTCAAAATGCACGCCGCCGGCATGTGTCCCCTCGGCATGGTGGATGGAGAAGAAGCTGCGCACTTCTTCCAGCACCCGCTCAACGGGGCGGGTCTTGTAGCCCGATTGCAACTTGATGGTGTTGCCGTGCATGGGATCGGACGACCACACCACCTTGAAGCCTTCGCGCGTCACCGCGCGGACCAGGGGCGGCAGCTTTTCGGCGATCTTGTCGGCGCCGAAGCGGGCGATCAGCGTCAGCCGGCCGGGAATATTGCCCGGATTCAGGGCCGCGATCAGGCGCAACAAATCATCCGGCTCCAGCGACGGGCCGCACTTCAGGCCGATCGGATTCTTGATGCCGCGCATGAATTCGACATGGGCGCCGTCCAGCTGGCGAGTGCGGTCGCCGATCCACAGCATATGGGCGGACGTGTCGTACCAGTCGCCGCTGGTGGAATCGACGCGGGTCATCGCCTGTTCGTAGGGCAAGAGCAATGCTTCGTGCGAGGTATAGAAATCGGTGCCGCGCAATTGGGGCACGGAGTCCGACGTGATGCCGCACGCCGCCATGAATTCGAGCGTTTCGGAAATGCGCTGTGCGAGGCCTTTATATTGTTCGGCGGCCGGCGAATCCGCGATGAAGCCCAGCATCCAACGATGGACATTGTGCAGGTCGGCATAGCCGCCTTGCGCGAAGGCACGCAGCAGGTTGAGCGTGGCCGCAGACTGGGCGATCGCCATCAGCAAGCGCTGCGGATCGGGGATGCGCGCTTGCGGCGTGAATTCCCCGCTGTTGATATTGTCGCCGCGATAGGACGGCAGGGTGACGCCATCGCGCGTCTCGAAATCATCGGAGCGCGGCTTGGCGAACTGGCCGGCAATGCGGCCCACTTTCACCACCGGCACGCCGGCGGCGAAGGTCAAGACCACCGCCATCTGCAACAGCACGCGGAAGGTGTCGCGGATATTGTCGGGATGGAATTCGGCAAAGCTCTCTGCACAGTCGCCGCCCTGCAGCAGGAAGGCCTTGCCCTCCGCCGCCTGGCCCAGGCCCGCCATCAGGTTGCGCGCCTCGCCGGCGAACACCAGCGGCGGATGGGTCTTGAGCTTGCCCAGGACAGCGTCCAGCGCCGCCTCGTCCG
>DATHLY010000084.1:0-3475 GCA_035487655.1 Rhizomicrobium sp.
GATCTCGACCAGGCGCTCGCAGTCGCTGTCAGAACCCCTCGAAAGTTGCGAGCCGTCTGATGGATATGCCGCCTGTCGAAAAATTCGCGCTAGGGGGAGCAGCGCGCGGCACGTACCGCGGCGCTCTGCATGTCGGGCTGGTCAACAATATGCCCGATGCGGCCTTGCGCACCACCGAACTGCAATTCGCACGGTTGCTGAAGGACGCTTCCGGTGCCCATGGCGCTCAGCCCCTGGATGTGCGGTTGCATCTGTTTTCGCTGTCGCAGATACCGCGCGGCGACGTCGCCCTTGCGCGCATGGCGGGGTTTTATGCCGACGCCTCGCTTCTGCCGGCCGCCGGGCTGGACGCGCTGATCATCACCGGAGCGGAGCCGCGCACCGAGGATTTGCGCGACGAACCCTATTGGGACGCCCTGGCGCGATTGATCGACTGGGCGGACGGCGGCGTCATTTCGACCTATTTCTCATGCCTCGCGGCCCATGCCGCGGTTCTGCACCGGGACGGCATCGCGCGCCGCAAGCTGGGGCGGAAATTGTCGGGAGTTTTTTCCGTCCGCTCCGCCATCGATGAAGCGCTGCTGGCCGGGGTTCCGGCGCTGGCGCAGGTGCCGCATTCGCGCCGCAACGATGTGCCGGAGGAGGCGCTGGTGGCGCGGAACTATCGCATCCTGTCATGGCTGGCCGATGGTGGCGTCGATCTGTTCATGTATCGCGGCCGCAGCCTGCAGATCTTCGCCCAGGGCCATCCGGAATATGATTCCGGCACCCTGGGGCGGGAATATTTGCGCGATCTGGGGCGGCATCTGCGGGGCGAGGGCGAGCGGCCCGCGGTTCCGGAGCAATATTTCGACCGCGTCACCGAAGTCCGCCTGGCCGAGCTGGATTCCCACGCCCCGGGCGATTTATCCCGCTACACTTCGGTGGTGATGGGGGCGGTGCCGTTTGCCTCCTGGCGCAGCCATACCGTGCGGCTGTTCGCCAACTGGCTGGCAGGGATTGCGGCGGAGAAAATCCGCCGTTCGGCCAGCCGGTCCCAGACCTCCCGGTCCCGCAAGCGGGCCTAGGAACCCTCCTTGTTGCCAGCGGCCGCATGGGCGCGCCGCGTCGGGAACCTTGCCTTTCCGTCACTATGGACGGGAATTGTGCAAAATGACGGTCCGTTCCGCGTTTTTAAGGCTTCTTTCCCCTTTCACCCCCCAAACCCCTGCATTAGATATAGGCCGACCAGGTGGGGGCACCGGATGGGCATGATTCACCTTGCAAATTGGCTTGGCCTTACGCTTGCGGCCCTCGCGGTCTGCGGTTCGCTGTACGCAATCGTGGCAGCGGCCCTGGCAGGCCGCTTCATGCGCGCGGCACATCCCCAGCCCCTGGACCATGCGCCGGTAACCATTCTCAAGCCCCTGCACCTGGGCGAGCCCGGCCTGTCCGACAGTCTGGAAAGCTTTTTCGCCCAGGACTATCCCGGCAAGGTTCAGATCCTGTTCGGCGTTCATGACGCCTCCGACCCCGCCCTGGACGTGGTCAAGGCGCTGCAGGCCCGCTATCCGCAAGTCGATACCGCCATTGTCGCCGACAATGCGCTTTATGGCAGCAATGCCAAGGTCTCGAACCTGATCAACATGTTTCCCGTCGCCCGCCACGACATCATCGTGCTCAGCGACAGCGACATTACGGTGCCGCACGATTGGCTGAGCAAGGTGACGGGCGCCCTGGAACAGCCCGGCGTCGGCCTGGTCACCTGCCTTTATACCGGCCAGGTCGCCGAATCGAATATTTGGGCGCGGTTGTCGGCGATGGGCACCTCCTATGATTTCCTTCCCAATGTGGTGCTGGGCACGACATTGGGCCTTGCCGAACCCTGCATGGGTTCGACCATCGCCCTGAGCCGTTCCGTGCTGGATGAGATCGGCGGCTTCGCGGCCTTCTCGGATTATCTCGCCGACGATTACGAGATCGGCCGGGCGGTACGGGCCAAGGGCTATGCCACCGCGATCCCGGCGCTGGGGGTGGGGCATGCGGCCACGGAAGACTCGGCGCGGGAACTTTTCCGCCATGAACTGCGCTGGACCCGCACCATCCGGACCGTCGATCCCCTGGGCCATTTGGGCAGCTTTATTACATTTGCCGTCCCTCTGGCCTTGATGGGGGCGGTTTTGCTGGATTTTTCCGTTCTTTCGCTGGGGGTGCTGACGATGGCGCTTGGCGCCAGGCTGTTTCTGAAGTACCGCATCGATGCTATTTTCCAGACCTATGCGGGTTCGGCCTGGTTGCTGCCGGCCCGCGACATGTTGAGTTTTGCGGTATTCGTGACGTCACTGTTCGGCGAGACGGTCCATTGGCGGGGAAGCCGCTTTTCGGTCGAGCCCAGCGGCGTCCTGTCTCAATCCTAAGGACTGTTTGTTATGCCGATGAAGTCTCTGTTCCTCCAGGCCCCGTCCTTCGACGGCTATGACGGCGGCGCCGGCGCGCGCTACCCGATGAAGCGCGAAGTGAAGTCGTTCTGGTTCCCCACCTGGCTGGCCCAGGCCGCCGCGATGGTGCCGGGCTCCAAGCTGATCGACGCGCCGCCGCACAATCTGTCCTTCAAGGACATCGAGGCGGATGTGAAGGCGCATGAGTTGATTGTCATTCATACCTCCACGCCCAGCTTCAAATCGGACTGCAAGACCGCGGCGATGATCCGGGACCTCAATCCCATGGCCAAGATCGGCTTCATCGGCGCCAAGGTGGCGGTCGAGCCGGTGGAAAGCATGGAAGCCTGCGCCGCGCTCGATTTCGTCGCCCGCAACGAATATGACTTCACCATCCAGGAACTGGCGAACGGCGCCGACTGGTCCACCATTGCCGGGCTGACATACCGCAACGAAAAGCGCGAGATCGTCTCCAATCCCGAGCGCGAAATCCTGGTGGACATGGACAAGCTACCCAGCGTGCTGCCGCTCTACAAGCAATTGAAGGTCGAGAAGTATTTCGGCGGCTATCTGCTGCATCCCTATATGTCCTGGTATACCGGACGGGGCTGCAAATCGCGCTGCACCTTCTGCCTGTGGCCGCAGACCATCGGCGGCCACAAATACCGCTTCATGTCGATCGATCGCGTGGTCCAGGACGTGAAATATGTGAAAGAGAATTTCCCCCAGGTGAAGGAAATCTTCTTCGACGACGATACCCTGACCGACAATCATGACCGGGTCGAGCAACTGGCGCGCGCCCTGGGCCCGCTGGGTGTCACCTGGTCGTGCAACGCCAAGGCCAATGTGCCGCGTAAAACCCTGGAAGTGATGAAGGCCAATGGTCTTCGCTTGCTGCTGGTGGGCTATGAATCCGGCAATCAGCAGATCCTGCACAACATCAAGAAGGGTCTTCTGGTCGAAGTGGCCAAGCGCTTCTCCAAGGATTGCCGCGAACTGGGCATCGTCGTGCACGGCACCTTCATCCTGGGATTGCCGGGCGAGACCCGCGAGACCAT
>DATHLY010000085.1:0-9676 GCA_035487655.1 Rhizomicrobium sp.
CACCGCCGCCAAGGACAGGGTCATGGACAGGATGGTGAAGCCGATTTCCTCCGAACCCCGGCAGGCGGCGCGATAGGGTGTCTCGCCCAGCTCGACATGGCGGACGATGTTTTCCAGCATCACGATGGCGTCATCGACCACAAAGCCCACGGAAAGCGTCAACGCCATCAAGGACAGATTGTCGAGATTGAAGCCCAGGACCGACATCCCGGCAAAAGTGCCCAGGATGGTAATGGGCAAAGCCAGCGAGGGGATAAGCGTGGCGCTGACGGTGCGCAGGAACAGGAAGATCACCGCCACCACCAGGACCGCGGCCAAAATCAGGGTGAATTGCACGTCGTGCACGGCGGCGCGGATGGTCTGGCTGCGGTCGTAGAACACCTTCATCTGGATGCCGGCGGGCAGCTGCGCGGCAAAGCGCGGCAACACCTTGTTGATCTGGTCCACGATGGCCATGGTGTTGGAATCCGGCTGACGCTGTACCGCCACCGTCACGGCGCGTTCGTCATTCAGCCAGTCGATGGAGCGCACGTTCTCGAAGCTGTCCACCACCTTCGCCACATCGCCAAAGGTGACCGCCCCGCCGTCGCGATAGGCGATCACCTGCTTGCGGAAGGCGTCGGCATTCTCGAGTTGGCCTTCGGCGCGGATGATGGCGTTCTTGGTCGGCCCGTTGAGGGTGCCTGAGGCCTGGTTGGAATTTGTGGCGGCCGCGGCTTGGGCCAGATCGAGCAGCGTCATATGGCGCGCGGCCAGCGCCGCCGGATCGGCCTGGATGTGGACGGCAAAGCGCGCCTGGCCCATGATGTTCACTTGGGAAACGCCGTCCAGGGTGGAAAGCTGGGTGGCGAGCAGGCTCCGCGCATACTGGTCCACCTTGGAAATCGGCACCGTGTCGGAATAGAGCGACACGAAGAAGATCGGTGCTTGCGAAGGATCGTTCTTCCTGAGGGACGGTGGGTTCGGCATGTTGCGCGGCAGCCGGCGGAGCACGCCGGTGATGGCGGACTCCACATCGGTCGCGGCGATGTCGACATTGCGCTCCAGCCGGAACTGCAGCGTGATGTTGGTGTTGCCCAGGGAGCTGCGCGAGGTCATGGACTCCAGTCCAGGCACCGTTGCAAAGGCGTTCTCCAGCGGCGTCGCCACCGCAGACGCCATGGTTTCAGGATCGGCGCCCGGCAGGTTCGCCTGCACATTGATGGTGGGAAAATCGACGTTCGGCAGTTCGCTGACCGGCAGCATGGCGTAGCCGAACAGGCCGAAGATCACCAGCGCCGCCATGACCAGACAGGTCATCACCGGCCGCTTGATGAAAGGGGCGGAGAGATTCATGAACCGCCTTTGCGGCGAGGCACCTTATCCCCCGAACCGGTCGCGCCCTGCGGCTTGCCCAAGACCCGCACCGCGCCGCCGGGGGTGACGCGCAACTGCCCCTCCTCCACCACCACATCGCCCGGCGCCACGTCCTTGCCCGACACCGCGACATTGTCGCCATCATCGTTCAAGACTTCGACCGGCGTCTGGATCGCCTTGCCGTTTTTCACCACGAAAATAAAGGAGCCGCTGGGACTGTCATTGACCGCATCGCGCGGCAACACCAGCGCCTTGGGAATGTCATTGAGCTGGACGGTGACATTCACCAATTGGCCCGGCACCAGCGAAAGATCGCCATTCGCAAAATTGGCCCGGAGTTCGATGCTGCCGCTCTGGTTGCTGACCATGTTGCTGACGAAGTCCACCGGCGCCGACAACACTTTCCCCGAACGGTCGCGCACATCCAGGTTGGCGATCAACGGCTGGGTCTGCCGGCGCGCCTGGATGCGGGGAAGCTCACTCTGCGGCAGCGTGAAAGAGACTTTGATCGGCCTGACTTCCGCAATCGTGACCAGCGGCGCGGTCGAGCCATTGGAGCTTGAGATCATATTGCCCGGCTGAACCAGGATCGGCCCGGTCTTGCCGTCCACCGGCGAGCGGATCTGGGTATAGTCCAAATTCAGTCGCGCCATGTCCAGCGCCGCCTTGTCCGCGGCAACTGTCGCGATCATCACATCAGCATTGGTATCGGACGTGTCGCTTGCCTGGGCGGAGATTGCCCCCTGCGCCCGCAGCGCGGCATAGCGCTGACGATCGCGCATCGCGTTCTTCAATTGCGCCTGGTCGCGCTCATAGATGGCTTGCGCCTGCGCCTGCGCCGCCTGAAATGGCCTGGGATCGATCTGGAACAGCAGATCACCCTTCTTGACGAATTCGCCTTCCTTGAAGTTGGCGCTTTCCAAGGTGCCCTGCACCCGCGCGCTCAACTGCACCAGGGTGTTGGCGACGACCGTGCCCAGGCTGCGCACGACAACCGCCATGTGGCGCTGCTCTATGACCGTCACGCGCACCGGCGCGGCATTGCCGCGCTTGTCCGCTCCGCTGTCGCTGCGATGGTTGAAATACCAATAGCCACCCAGCACCAATACCAGCAGGCCCCCGCCGATGATCAAACTGCGCGTGCGGGGAAGGTGTCCGGGCCCGGTCAGCGAGACGGGCGGGTCCATTTCTTTCGGATCCGGCTGCAGCATTCCCCCAGTGTACCTCAAACCCTGAATTTGTTTCCTAATCGGTCCCGAAAACGCTCTCACCTAAGGCCAAGCCGGGGCCAAAGCCACTGGCCGGCCTATAACTTTTATCAATGTGAACGATCTCAGGGTTTGCGACGCTGGTCACGCCGGGCGTGTTCGGGCACGGCGGCGCGCTCTGGTCCGGGGCATTCAAAACGCCCTGAATATCCCGTTGAGGAGCTTGCCGGATGCGGCGCCCGCCAGTCCGTCGAACGAGCCCTGCTTGATCTCTTCCGCCACCTTCAGCATCGCGGCCCAGGCCACACGCGCCAACGCTCCGCCAACGCTGATGCGGCGCACGCCCAGATCGGCCAACTCCGCGACCGTCATGCCGGGTCCGGACATCAAAACATTGACCGGCTTGGGCTGAACCGCGCGCACCATGGCGGCGATATTGTCCTTACCCTGGACACCCGGCGCATAAAGGCAATCGGCGCCGGCCTCCGCAAACGCCACCAACCTGTCTATCGCGATTTCGACGGGGAAACTGTCGCTCAGCAAGCCTTCGGTACGCGCCACCAGGATCACATCTTGGCCGGACCGGTCGATCGCGGCGCGCGCCGCGCGGATGCGCGCCACCGCATAATCGAAATCATGGAGCCCACGCCCTTCGAGCTTGCCGTCCTCGATGGACAAGCCCGCCACGCCGGTCGCGATGGCCATGCTGACATTGGCGGCAACGCCTTCAGGCGTGTCGGCAAACCCCGTCTGAAAATCGGCATTCACTGGCAGATCGGTTGCGGCACAAAGCAGCATCAGGTGCGCCAGCACATCGTCACGGGTCACGCCATAGTCGGGACGGCCTGTCGTCCAGGCAAAACCCGAACTGGTCGAAGCCAGCGCCTTGAAGCCCAAATTCTGCAACAGCCGCGCGCTACCCATGTCCCAGGGATTGGGAATCACGAAACAGCCCTGGGCATGGAGGGCGCGGAATTCGGCGCGCTTGGCGGCGGCGTCCATCATGCCGCAACTATGGCGCGCCCCTCATCCTGGCGCAAATGACCAGAACGCATGCCCTCTCACGACCCGGCGGATATCCTGATCGTCCGACCGCCAGTCAGATATTTGCGCGCCGCCGCCGCGACATCGGCCGGCGTCACGCCTTCCAGCGCCTGTTCATAGTGGCGCGCGCGATTGAACTTGGATTCGAGGTCCCAGCCGCTGTTCAAAAGCCCTGTCCAATAGTCATTGGTCTCGATGCCGTGGCGCAACTCCTGCAAAGCCGGCGTGCGGGCGCGTTCGAATGAATCCGAGCTGATATCTCCAGATTTCAGCTCCGCTATGATTTTGTCCGTGGCGTCGTAGAAAACTTGGCCCTTGCCCGCCGGCATGGTGACAAGAGCCGAGATATAGCCGTAATCGAACACGCCGGAAGCCGGCGAGGAGACCTGCACCGCATAGCTCAGGCCCTGGCCACGCATGGCGTCCAGCAGCCTTTCGCGCAGGAGCGCCGTCAGCAGTCTCAGCGCGGCATCCTCCTTGAGGTCGGTGAAGAAATAGCCCCTTGTGGCCCAGTTCATGCTGGCCAGAGTTTGGCCGGAAGCCGTCAAGGACGATGTCGGCAGCACCACAGGTTGGGCATCCGAAGGAAAAAACGTGTCATTGTCGCGCGTGACCTTAAGACTCTGGCCGCGTCTTGCCGGAAGCGCGCCCAAGGTCATGGCGACAGCGCGGCGTGCCTCCTCGACGGTGACGTCGCCGGTGATGACGACTTCCATGGGGCCCGCCGCAAATGCCTGGATTGCCAGGGCCTTGAGATCTTCGACTTTTGCCGCACCCATTTCGCCGGCATTGGGCAATGCCCAGCGCTTGTCGCCGGCATGCAGGAGCATGGGCGAATTGAGCCCCATCACCCCAGAGGGCGTCGCATCCGCCGTCCTGAGACGCGCGATGGATTGCTGGCGGAACTGTTCAAAGCCCGCAGCGCGGAAACCTGGATCCTTGAGATAGGCGGCGAAGATCTGAAGCTGGGTCTGCAAGTCCTGCGGGGTGGTCTGGCCACCAAAGTTAAAGGCGCCGTCCGTCACACCGAAGCCGATGCCGTAGCTCTTGCCAGAAAGCGCCGTCACCATCTCGCTGGACGACAAGGCTCCCAGCCCGCCGGGCACCACCGCGCCGAAGATCCAACCGGGGATGGCGCTGTTTTTGGCCAAGCCCAACCGCCCGCTGCCAAAGCGCACCGAAACCAGGACCTGGTTCAGCCGCGCATGCGACGGACGCACCAAAAGGCGGACATTGTTGGCAAAACGCAAAGTCGTGACGCCGATATCCGGTGCGCTTTGGCTTTCCACCGCCCGCCCCGGGGCGCCGAAATCGGTGTAGGGCCAGGTCGCCGGCCCTGACACGGCCGCAGCGGACCGCGATTGGGCGTTCGTGACCGCGGCACGGTAGGCATCCAGCACGGCGGACACGCCGCCTTCGACCGCATCGCGGCTGGAGACAAAGATCAGCGGATCGCCCGCGCCAAACATGGTCTTTAGCGCGCCGCCGACCAGCTCCGGCGTCAGTCCGGCCAGATCCTGGTCGATTGCGGCACGAAGCTGGGCCGGACTGACCCAGACATCGCCTTGGATGGCATTCGCCGCCAATCCACCGGCGAGAGCCGGCGTTGTCCTGGTGTTGGCGGATGCCTCGCTCCTTTGCGCCGCCGCCTTTTGCGCCGTCACCACGGAGTCAATCTCGGCCTGGGAAATGGGTGTCTCCAGCAAGTATTGCCGGGCCTGGATCAGGAAGCCGAGTGATTTGCGCCAGTCATCGCCCAGATTCACGTCCAGGGAATAAAGCAGGGCGGCGCGGCGCGCATCTCGCTGACCGGCAGAGGCACCGGTGAAGGGATGCTCCTCGCTCGCCGCCATCGCGTACAGGCGGCGATTGGCGATTTGCAGGGCGACACTGTCGATATGAAGGCGCTTCCAGCCGGCGCGATCGAGCGGATGGACAACCGCCGGCCTCACCCAGCTCATGGTCATGCGCGAGGGGGCGCCCGTCTCGGCGTGGATGCGCGCTTCCAGCGCGCGATCCATCGGCACCTTGAAGACGGGCGTGTCGCCCTCTTGCCCTATTCCTTGCCAGTCCGCAAAGCGGGCACCGATTTCCTTGGCCAGCTGGTCCGGATCGACATCGCCAACCACCGTCAGGACGGCCCGGTCGGGGCGGTACCAGCTGCGGTAGTAATTGAGAAGCGCGGAGGCGGAGGGATGTTCGATGATCGAGGGCTCGCTGCCCGGCGTGGCGCTGGCGCGAGGATCGCGGAGCACAAACTGAAGCTCCTCCGTACCCGAACGGCGGGCCGGGCCGCCACGCAGAGCGGCTTCCGACATGATCACGCCTGCCTCGGTCTCCACCGCCTTGGGTTCAAAGTTGACATTTCCGGCAACGTCCCGGGCGATGGCCAGCGCCTGGTCCACACCCTTGGCGTCGGGAAGGTCGAACTGAAAGATTGTCATCTCTTGGCCGGTCGATGCATTGGTGTCGGCGCCAAAACGCGCACCCAGCCGCTCCAGGGTCCGGTTGAGCTCTCCGTCGCGGAAATTCTTCGATCCCCGGAAGGCCATATGTTCGACGAAATGGGAAAAGCCGCGCTGGTCCTCAGCCTCATAGGTCGAGCCCACCGCGATCGACAGGCGCACCGACGCCGCTCCCACGGGCGTGTTGTTCTTCAGGATGGCATAACGCATGCCGTTTGGCAGGACGCCAAGACGGATGGCCGGATCCGCCGCAATGTCCGTCTTGGGCCATTCGGTGGCCACCGCCGCCAGCGTCGCGCCGACGAGCAGAGCAAACGCCAATCCATGACGCCAAAGGGATTTCCGCATCGACCGCCTTCCTTGACCGGCCAAGGATTCATCAAGCCGGGCAGCAGTGCAAGTCGATGCGGATATGCCTTAATTAATCAGCTCTCACTTTATTTCGCCGCCGGCGCCCGAGCATCATGCCGGCAAGGCCGGCGCCGAACAGCGACAGCGTGACCGGCTCTGGTACCGGCACTGATATTGCGCCAAAGAGCCCCTTGGTCTCGCGGTCGAGACCATCGGTGAAGTAGAGGGTGTTGGGATTCCCGTTACTGCCACCGGTCCCAAAGCCAAGAGCCCAAAGGCCACCCGGACCTACACCGCCAGTGTCTATCTGGATACTGCCCATGAATGTCCCGCTTATCGGATCGAAAGCGTTGATCTCGCTGTCGACATAGCTGAAATTACCGACCAGCAGGTCGTTGGCGAACGGACCGAACCCGGATGGGGCAATCGCGACGCCCCATGGCGAGGCCAGTTCGCCGTTGATCAGCGTCTGCAACAAGTTGCCGCTCTCATCGAAGATCGCCACCGCTCCCATGCCCGCCGTGGCGATGGTCTGGGCCACATGCCCGGCTGGAGCATAAGTCACATAGACTTTGCCATTGATGTCCTGCACGTTGAAGGGCACCAACCCGAGAGCGCCGATCCCGGCAGGCGTCGCAAATGCTCCCACGCCCAAACTCGTGGGGGAAAAAGCACTATCGAAGACGTTGATGCCTGCGCCCGCCCCGCCATTGGCAGCATACAACAGGGTCTGGGCTTGGTTGATGGCAAGGCCGGTGAAGACTGCGCCCGGAACCGTCCTCTGGATGAAGGCTGTCGTGCCGGTGTCCCAGGCGGAGATGGTGCCATTCAGGCTGTCAAAGATGAAGTGAGCACTCAAACCATTCCCGCCACCCCCAACCGGAAAGGACGATGCCGATGGGTTGCCGTTGTTGACCTGGCCTGTCGGTCCCTGGGGACCGCCTGCTGTCGTCGGGATCGCGACAAAGCCGCTCGGGGGATTGATATTGGTCTTGGTAACCGTCGTGCTGCCGGTCACCGCGTAAAGCGTCGCAGCATTTGTCCCCTGGTCGGAAATCCAGAAGGGGCTCGTGGCGCTGTGCGAAATACCCCAGGGGTTCACGAGTTCCGGATCGGTGATGGTCGCAAGCCCGGGAATAGTCGAGACAAGGTTTGTCTGGACGTAAGGGCCGGCGAATCCAGGCGCCGCTGAAAGAGTCAGCGCGGCCAGGCACGAGGCAAAAGCCAGATTCCGACGAAATGAACGGCGAATTATTTTTGATGACATGGTGCTCCATCCTCTTTGGCAAAGCGATTGTCGCTTGCCGGAATGGCGCACTCTCAACCCAACCGGAAACCCGCCCCTCGCAAGAGCGCAGCATAACCGACACGAACCGGAGATTTTCCGGTTCTGCCTTAACCATAAGCAAGGTTCTTGCCATTCAGAATTGTACAGGCAGATCAGGCAGATAAGTTTTGTGACACTTTGCAATTGTAAAAAGCGTTATCACTTGAAACGACCGGGCGGCATGCCGGCCATGAGGCCAAGGCGACTTCATTTCCGGGGCGTGGGTGCATCCCTCACCGCCGATTGCTTCACGGGAGCGCCCTTGGCTTTGGCATCCGAAAGCAGCGGACCGCAATTGGCATCCTTCGCCAATCCCGGATCAATAAAGGCAAGGATGGCGGCAAAGGGGTTGATCAATCCCAGCGCCATGCCGATGCCGCCCTGCGCCACGGCTGAGCCGGCTTGCACTCCCAATGCCGGATGCTGCCATGGCCCCTTGACGGTGATGGGCGCGCGCAACCGCACGAGCTGGAAGTGCTTGGGCTTGCCCTGAAGCCGCATGTCGAGCGTCTCATCGCGAAGATTGATGCTGCCGCTGCCCTCCACCAGCACCGGCTCGGTGTCGATCACCACATGCCGGCTGTTCAAGACGCCTTGCTTGGCATCGAAGCCGGCCACCGCGCAGCGCAGATTGGTGTTGGAGTTGTCGCCGCTCAGATTGAGGCTCAAAGCCGTCAGCACATCCACGCCAGTCCATTCCGCCAGACTGTGACGCATGCCGCCCGAAGGCACGACCGCGGTGAAGGTGCCGCTGGCATTCGAGGCCACCGCATGCACCGAATTGCCGGTACCGGTCAGCACGGCGCGCGCCTCCAACACGCCGCTGATCGGCTTATCGCTCGTCTTGATGAAGTTCTCGGCATGAATGTCGGTGATGCGCGCATCCACGGTGCTGGTGGGAATGTCCTTGCGCGCGTCCACCTTTAGCGAGCCGCTGAGTTTGCCTTGCGTCAATGAGAAGGCCAGTGGCTTGAGGTTGAGCACACCGTTCTCCAGGCTTATGTGGGTGGTGAGTCCACGCAATGGGAAATCGCGCGACCGAATTGCGGCGGCGGTATAGTCCACCTCCGCATTGGATTGGCGCAGCCGCTCGGTGTGCAGCACGGTTTCGGGCAAAAGATATCGTGTGTTTGCCGGCGCCGCCATGCCGCCGCCCACCAGCGGGCCCAGGTCCTGAAACACCAGCACGCGCGACGCCAGCCGGCCTGACAAATCGGGAACGTCCTTGGAGACATCCACAATCAGATTGCCGCCCAGGTCGCTGCCGCCCAGGACGGCATTGATGCTGTTCAATTGGTAGGTGGTGCCGTCACGGACGACGGATAGCGTCATGTGGTATGGCGGCGTGCGGGGCAAAACCAGTCCGGTGAGGAAATAAAGATCGGCCAGGTTGGGCCCGCTGACGGTGACGCCGGCATTGTAGTGGTCCATGTGGAATGGCTGGGTGATGGCACCATGGACCACGGCATGGGTTTCGCCCGCCTTCACATCGGCCGTGAAGGCATAGGGCTTGCTCTCATCCACATTCAGCAACGGCCCGCCCTTTACATCCGCCAGGAAGTTGCTTTTGTTCAAAGTGCCGTTACCCGTCAGCGTAAAGACAGCGCGGCCGCCGGCGCCGGCATTTTCCTCTGAACTCACCGTGCCGGTGAAATGCAGCTTGCGCACCGCATCGTCGATTTGGATATGGCCGTCCTTCACCAGGAAGCGCCGTATGGGCGGCAGCTTCCAGGCATCATTGAGCGTCTTGTTGCCGCTGTCCCAATTGGTGCGGCCGGATGCGTCGCGCACCAGCAGGATATCGGGACGGTCGATACGGACCAACGGCAGGATCAGTTGTCCCTTGAACAGAGGCAGCAACCTGACTTCGACCCGCAAGCCATCCACCGCGCCGGCTTGCGGCGTATTCGCCAATTCCTTGGCCC
>DATHLY010000086.1:0-4357 GCA_035487655.1 Rhizomicrobium sp.
GCCTTGGGCACCGCAAAGGGGCCAACACGCTTTGGGGAATTGTTCTGGCGGGTGGTATCGGCCGCTTGAACGATGGCCTTGGTGCTGGGCCCGCCGGAGCCCACGATCAATCCGGTGCGCGGATTGGATACGTGCTCTTCCTCCAGCCTGGCATCGGCGATGGCCTGGTTCATCGCCACCCAGCAATAGCCGGCGCCATCGCCTTGGAAGCGGCGGGCACGGCGGTCCACCAGCTCGTCCAAGTTCATCTTCAGAGAACCGTGGACCTGAGAGCGAAAACCCAGGCGGATGTAATCTTCCGCGGCGACGATGCCGGAGCGGGCATGGCGCAACGAGTCCGTGACTTCTCCGGCATTGTTGCCAATCGAGGACACAATGCCGAGGCCGGTAACGACCACTCTTCTCATAAGCACCTCAGTGGTCAGGCGGAGGCGGGCGCCGCGTTATTTTGAGCAAGGGCTATAGCCGCATCGGTGAACAGGCCGACCTTGAGGCCTTTGGCCTCATAGACCACCT
This sequence comes from Rhizomicrobium sp., assembly GCA_035487655.1. GTDB lineage: Bacteria > Pseudomonadota > Alphaproteobacteria > Micropepsales > Micropepsaceae > Rhizomicrobium. The sequence continues at coordinate 517 of DATHLY010000086.1, forward strand.
TGTCGTCCACCTTCATCACGCCGTCGGCCACACCCATCACCAGCCTGCGCATAATCACGCGCTTCAAGTTGACGATGTAAGTGATCTTCTTGGCGGTGGGCAGCACCATGCCGGTGAACTTGACTTCGTCCACGCCCAGCGCGCGCCCTCGGCCCAATCCGCCCATCCAGCCCAGGAAGAAGCCCACGATCTGCCACAGCGCGTCCAATCCCAGACAACCCGGCATCACCGGATCACCCTGGAAGTGGCATTTGAAAAACCACAGGTCGGGATTGATGTCGAATTCGGCCACCACCTCACCTTTGCCCGACTCGCCGCCGTCCTCGGTGATGGAGGTGATGCGGTCAAACATCAGCATGGGCGGTAGCGGCAACTGCGGATTGCCGGGGCCGAACAGCTCGCCCCGGGCACAGGCCATGAGGCCCTGAAGGTCAAAAGAGGATTTCCGCAAGGGCTGGTCCACGACTTGGTTCTTCCTTGAAAACACACATGAAAGGGTTGGCGTTTCCTTGAGGGTTCCCTACCTGAAAAGAAAGGGGTGGGCTACCGCGAAACGTCGGCTGCTTGCTTAGAAGGGTTCTAACATATATCCTTCACATAGTTTAGCAGGGTTGGTCCGCCCCATACAGCGAATCGCCTCTGTCAAACGTTGGTTGCAAGGATTTTGACCCATGGGCAAAGCCGTACGCGACAGCAAGACTTTGACCGTGCTGACGATTGGGCGGCTGCGTCAGTCCGGCTTGCGCCCCACCCGTCAGCGGGTCGAATTGGCCAGCTTGTTGTTCAGGGACCACGACCGGCACGTCACCGCTGAGAGCCTGCACGATGAGATCACCAAGGCGGGCGTGAAGGTTTCGCTCGCGACCGTCTACAACACCCTGCATCAGTTCACCCAGGCAGGCTTGCTGCGTCAGGTGATCGTGGATGCGGCGCGCAGCTATTTCGATACCAATACCGGCGACCATCAGCATTTTTTCCTGGAAAAAGAAGGCCTGTTGATCGACATTCCGGGCGAAACCATCGCCGTGGCAGGTGTTCCCATGCCGCCGCCCGGCCTGGCCGTCGATCGGGTCGATGTGGTGGTTCGAGTGAAGCGCGCGCCCTGACCGCGTTTCTGGTTCCTTGCCCTGTTTGCGAGTGATTCTCACAGTTTAGAATTATTCTAAACTAGTTGACGAAGCGTGCCGATCAGGACAGTCTTGCGCCCGCGTTGCAGCCGCATCTCGCGCCTGCCACCCGCCATTCTTTCACCGCATAGGAGGCCCCAATGCCCGCACTGAAAAACACCAAGACCTGGGAAAATCTCAAGGAGGCGTTTGCCGGCGAGAGCCAGGCGAACCGGCGCTATCTCTACTTCGCGCAGAAGGCCGATGTGGAAGGCTATAACGATGTCGCTGCCGTGTTCCGCTCCACCGCGGAAGGTGAAACCGGTCACGCCCATGGCCATCTGGAATATCTGGAAGAGGTGGGCGATCCGGCGACCGGCGAGCCCATCGGCGCCACCGGTGCAAACCTCAAGGCGGCGATCGCGGGCGAGACCCACGAATATACCGACATGTATCCGGGCATGGCCAAGACCGCCCGCTCGGAAGGTTTTGACGAAATCGCCGACTGGTTCGAGACCTTGGCCAAAGCCGAAAAATCCCATGCCGGACGGTTCCAGAAGGCGCTGGATACGCTGGGTTAAGGAGCGGTGCGCGAAGCGCATGAGCAGGTCCAGTGGACCTGCGAAAGCGACGTACGCCGCAGCGGCGCGCCGTTAGGCGCGCCGCGAGGCCGGGACGCCGCGAGCCTTGGCGAGCGGCCGGGAATGACAAGAGGAAAAAATGACCGGCGAAGGCAGCCTGCAGGCCCCAACCCGCCAGATCATCAATTGGCAGGATCCGGACTTCGCCGACGAGGCCAAGCTCGACCAGGAAATGCGGCGGGTGTTCGACATCTGTCACGGCTGCCGCCGCTGCTTCAACCTATGCGATTCCTTTCCCCGCCTGTTCGACCTGATCGATTCCAGTCCGAAGGAAGACGTCGAGCATCTGGCAAGCGAAGACTTCGAGCCTGTGGTGGAAGCCTGCACGCTCTGCGACATGTGCTTCATGACCAAATGCCCCTATGTGCCGCCGCATCCATTCATGCTGGACTTTCCGCATCTGATGCTGCGCCACCGCTTTGTCCAAGCCAAGAAGGGCAACCGCAACAAGGAATGGGTGCAGCGGCAGTTAGCGGAAATGGACCGCAATGGCCGCTTGGCGCGTTTTGTCTCGCCCATTATCAACTGGGCGTCCGACACCGGCAACAAGCCGATGCGGAGGTTGATGGAAAAAACCGCTGGCATTGATGCCAAGGCGTCCCTGCCGAAATTCCATGCCCGCACCTTTGTCAGCGCGGCCAGGCAGGAAGAAAATGACATCAACACAGCCGCGCCCGCCTTCGGCAAGCGTAAGTGCGCCCTCTATGCCACCTGTTTCGTCAATTACAACAAGCCCGATACCGGCATGGATGCCCGCGCCGTGCTCAATCACATCGGCGTGGAAACCAAAGTCACGTACCCAGGTTGTTGCGGCATGCCCTTCCTGGAACAGGCTGAACTGGAGCGCGTGGCGCAAAATGCCGCTAAGGTCGCAAAGGAATTGGTGAAGCTGATCGATGAGGGTTACGACATCGTGGCGCTGACTGCCTCCTGCGGGCTGATGCTGAAATTCGAATGGGCGTTGGTCTGTCCCGACAATGCGGATGTGAGGCGGGTGGCCGACAATGTCTTCGACATCGACGAATATGTGGTGGACGTGGCCAAGAAAGAGGGCCTGCCACCCGGCCTGACCGCCCTGCCGGAAGGCATCACCGTTCATCTGGCCTGCCACGCCCGCGCCCAGAATATGGGCCCCAAAGCGGCGGAGATGCTGAAGATGATTCCGGACACGCCGGTGGATGTGATCGAGCGATGCTCGGGTCACGGCGGTACCTTTGGCGTGGTCAAGCCGACCCATGATGTGGGGGTGAAGGTTGGCCGGCCGGTCTTTCGCGCCGCCAACAGCCAGCCGCGCGGCCATATCGTGTCGGATTGTCCTTTAGCGGCCCAGCACATCGTGGCGCACACCGAAACGCCGGCGCGCACGCCCGAACATCCCATCCAGATCATGGCGCGGGCCTATGGTTTAAAGTCGGACGAGTAGGAGGCTGAGATGCCCGAATTCCAGCGCAAGATCACGCCCGATGACCTTCTTCCCCTTGGGGAATATGACCAGCAGCGCAAGTCGCTGAAGGCCAATCTGATCCCCGCCAAAAAACTCCGGCGCATCGAGGTGGGCCCCTTCGCCACCTTCTATTTCGAGAATTACGCCACCATGTGGCTGCAGGTGCACGAAATGCTGCGCATCGAAAGGGGCGGCGAGGAGCAGATCGCGGGCGAGCTGGAAGCCTATAATCCCCTGATCCCGCAAGGTGACGAGCTGATCGCCACCATGATGCTGGAGATCGAGGACGCCAATCGCCGCAACGCCCTGCTGCTGACCCTGGGCGGGATCGAGGAGACGGTGTTCGTGGAAATCGGCACGGATATGATCCGCGCCACGCCCACCGACTATGACGACCGCACCACGCCGGATGGAAAGACCTCTTCGGTCCACTGGCTGCGCTTCAAGCTGACGTCGCCACAGATCGCGCGGTTCAAGAATGGCCAGGAACGCGTCGTGCTGGGCGTGTCACACGCCAATTACGGCCATATGGCGGTGCTGGGTTCGGAGGCGCGCGCGGCACTGGCCAAGGATTTTGCTTAGAACATGTTGCGATCGGACTAAATCGTTTCTTCCTCTCCCCTTGAGGGAGAGGAAGAAAAATCATTGGG
>DATHLY010000087.1:0-14086 GCA_035487655.1 Rhizomicrobium sp.
CAATCCTGGAGCGGCACATCCACGCCCATATGGCGGGCGATGGCGGTGATGTGAATCGGCGCGTTGGTCGAACCACCGATCGCCGAATTGACCACAATGGCATTGTGGAACGCTTCCTTGGTCATGATCTTGGCGGGACGCAGATCCTCATGCACCATCTCGACGATGCGCTTGCCGGTGGCGTAGGCCATCTGGCCGCGCTCGCGATAGGGCGCGGGAATGGAAGCCGAGCCGGGCAATTGCATGCCCAGCGCTTCGGCCAGCGAATTCATGGTGCTGGCGGTGCCCATGGTGTTGCAATAGCCCACGGACGGCGCGCTCGAAGCCACCAGTTCCATAAAGCCGCGATAGTCCAGCTCGCCGCGCGCCATCATTTCGCGCGCCTTCCACACAATGGTGCCCGAGCCGGTGCGTTCGCCCTCATGCCAGCCGTTGAGCATGGGGCCCACGGAAAAGGCGATGGCGGGAATGTTCACGGTGGCCGCCGCCATCAGGCAGGCAGGCGTGGTCTTGTCGCAGCCGATGGTCAGGACCACGCCGTCCAGCGGATAGCCGTAGAGCAGGTCTACCAATCCGAGATAGGCCAGGTTGCGGTCGAGCCCCGCGGTGGGGCGCTTGCCAGTCTCCTGGATGGGATGGACCGGAAATTCCATGGCGATACCGCCGGCTTCGCGGATGCCTTCGCGGATGCGCTTGGCCAGTTCGATGTGATGGCGGTTGCAGGGGGAAAGATCGCTGCCGGTTTGGGCGATGCCGATAATCGGCTTGCCCGATTGAAGCTCCTCGCGGGTGAGGCCGAAATTGAGATACCGCTCGAGATAGAGCGCCGTCATGTCGGGATTGTCGGGATTGTCGAACCAGGCGCGGCTGCGCAGGGTCTGGGGCGTTTTGCCGTCGTACTTTTTTTGGGACATGGGAATTCCTAGCTTCGTAATTATCAGGCGGCGAACAGCGTCATGCCGCCGTCAACTCTCAAGACTTGGCCATTCACGAAGCTGGCGTGGTCGCTGGCCAGGAAGGCGACGGCGCCCGCGATTTCCGACGGCTTGGCATAACGCTCCAGCGAGACGCCTTCCATCATGTTGGGATCGGTCTGGCGGGTGGCCAGGAAACGCGCCGTGGTGGTGGGACCGGGGCTCACCGCATTGACGCGCACGCCATGGGGGCGCATCTCCAGCGCAAGGCAGCGCGTGTAGTGGATGATCGCCGCCTTGGCACAGCCATAGACCACTTCCGGCGACACGCCGATATGGCCGTTGAGCGAGCCGAAATTGATCACTGTGCCCTTCTTGCGCGCCGCCATGCCCGGCACCACGGCGCGGCACATCAGCATGGTACCGAAGAAGTTGCGGTTCATCACCGCATGGGCGTCTTCCAGGCTGATGTTCAGCGCGTCGTTGGGATTGGGTTTGCCGCCTTTGGCGGCGATGTCGCCGCCGGCGCAATTGACCAGGATGGAAATGGGACCAAGCGTTGCCTCGATATTTTGCACCAAGGCGGTGACCTCGTCTTGCTTGGTAATATCGCCGGTCACCGAAACGACCTTTGCACCGCCGCGGCTCGACAATTCCTGGGCCAGGGCGGTAAGGCTCGGGCTTTCGCCGAAAGCCGCTGGAGCTTCCTCGTTGATGTCATGCAGGGCGACCGCGGCACGGCCTTTCAGCAAGGTCTCCGCGATCATGCGCCCCAAGCCGCGGCCAGAGCCCGTGATCAGCGCGACTGCGCCTTGGAAATTGAAGGATTGCGGCAGCTCAGACAAATTCAAAGAAACACTCCGTTGCAGGCTGTTTCGGGAGGGCGGCCCGGCACTGTGCAGAGTGCCAAAAGCCCTTGTTATTTCTCAGTTAATCCCGCATCCGGACGGCTCCATAATGGCCTGGATGCATTGACTTCCCGGGGCTCGAACTTACTATACAAGTCGCAAGCCGATGTGAAGCCTTCCATGGGCCCGCGGTCCGGCTTCCCATGCCCCAATAACGGGACAGGATAACAGGGGCGGGACGTCTCCATGAAACCGACGCATGCGCGCTACTGGGTCGTGGTTTTCGCCCTGGCCCTGGCCATGATTATGTACATCCAGCGCGTGGCAATCAGCCAGGCGATCGTTCCGATCTCGGCGGATCTGCATCTCAACAAGGCTCAGACCGGCTACGTGCTGGGCGCATTCGGTCTTTCCTACGCCTTGTTTGAAATTCCCATGGGCCTTCTGGGCGACAAGCTGGGCGTGCGCTGGGTGTTGAGCCAATTGGTGCTGATCTGGTCCGCCTTCACCGCGCTTACCGGGGCGTCGTGGAATCTGTTGTCCCTGTGGGCCATCCGGTTCCTGTTCGGGGCGGGCGAGGCGGGTTGTTTTCCCAACCTGACGCGCATGCTGTCGGCCTGGTTGCCGCTGAGCGAGCGCGTCAAGGCCCAAGCCGTGATGTGGGCTTTCGGCCGCTGGGGCGGGGCGTTGGCGCCGCCCGTGGCTTTTTTCGTGATCTATCATTTCGGCTGGCGGCTGGGATTTGTGGCCTTGGCCATGCTGGGCGTGGCGTGGGTGGCTTTCTTCCTGCCCTGGTTCCGCAACGATCCCGCCGAGCACAAGTCGGTCAACAAGGAAGAGCTTGCGCTCTTGGAAGGCGGCCGTGAGCTGGTGCTGCATGATCATGGCGTGACCTGGTATCGCCTGTTGCTCCAGAAGGATATTTTCTTCCTGGGCCTGCAATATTTTGGCTTTTCCTACACCTGGTATTTCTATGTCACCTGGCTGCCCACTTGGCTGCAGCAGGCTCGCGGCCTCGATCCCAAGACAGCGGCGGGCTATGCCATGATTCCGCTGGCCATGGGCGGGCTGGGCTCCATCGTTTCCGGCTTTTTGCCCTTGTCCATTCCCCGCAAATGGGTGGCGATCTTCGGCTTCTCCGCAACTGCGGTGCTGATCTTCATCATTCCCAGCGTGCCGACCGTGGGGCTGGCGATGGCGCTGATGGGCCTGGCCAGCTTCACCAGCGACTTGACCATGCCGATCAGCTGGAACACCTGCGTGGAGATCGGCAAGCACTATACCGCCACCGTTTCCTCGACCATGAATATGCTTGGCAATTTCGCGGGCTTTGTCGCGCCGGTGGTGTTCGGCCTGATCCTGCAGAATACCGCAAACAATTGGGCCGCCGTGATGTACACCATGGCGGCGGCGGCGGTCATCTCGGCGCTTTGCTGGTTCTTCCTGGAACCGGATGCGCAACGCTGAACGGAAATTCAAGCAAGAAGGTTTGACACGTGAAAATCGATCTTACGGGCAGAACGGCAATTGTGGTGGGCGGCTCCGGCGGCCTGGGTGAAGCCATGGCGCATACCTTGTCGGACGCCGGCGCAGCCATCGCGCTGGTGGGCCGCAACCAGGGCAAGCTGGACAGGGTGGCGGGCGACCTGAAAGCCAAGTCCGGCAAGGTCGAGACTTTCACCGCCGACATGACCAGCGAAAGCGATGTCGCGCGCCTCGCCAAGGATGTGAACGCCAAGTTCAAGCATCCGCAGATTCTGATCAACTCCGCGGGCATCAATATCCGCAAGAGCGTGACCGATTTTACCTTGGCGGAATTCCAGAGCGTGGTGGATTCCAGCCTGGTCACCACCTTCCTGGCCTGCAAGGCTTTCGTGCCCGGCATGAAGGGCACCGGCTATGGCCGCATCATCAACCTGTCCTCGATCATGGCGCATGTCTCGCTGGCCAACCGCACCGCCTATTCCAGCGGCAAGGCGGGGCTGCTGGGCTTCACCAAGTCCCTGGCGCTGGAATTGGCGGGCGAAGGCATCACCGTCAATGCCATTTCGCCGGGCCCCTTCCATACCGAGATGAACCTGCCGGTGATCAACGATCCGGAAGCCAACAAGCTGTTCCTCACCAAGCTGCCGGTGGGCCGCTGGGGCAGGGTGGAAGAGATTGGCGGCCTGGCCTGCTACCTGTGCAGCGATTTGGCCGGTTTCATCACCGGCATCGATATCCTGATCGATGGCGGCTGGACGGCCGCCTGATCAACACGGGAGACGAATGATGAGCACACGGCGCGACGTGATGATGGGAGGCGCCGCGCTGCTGGCCGCCTCCGCAATGCCGGCCATTGCGGCGGACAAATCAAAGGCAGGACTAGGCACGTCCCAAACGGCGCTGGGACACTATCTGCGTGATCTGCGCGCCAGGGGCGGCGGCAAGATCGATCCCATCCAGGTGGTGGATTATGTCCATGGCCTGGGCGGCGGCGGCGTCCAGTTTACCGTGCCCCTGGATACCGATCTGAAGAAACTGCGCGCCCGGCTGGAGAAAAACGAGATGTTCCTGCAGGGCGATCTCGATCTGCTCACCCGCCATGTCAACGATCTCGCGGCTTTCGAACAGGCCTTGAAGAACTACAAGGCATTGGGTGCCGATTGCGTGCGGGTCGTCTGCTTTGTCGGACGGCGTTACGAAACCTTCGCCAGCTTGCAACAGTACAAGGACTGGCATGTCAGCGCAGTGGCGGCGCTGGATGCCTGCCTGCCGGTTGCCGAGCGCATGGGCATGACGCTTGCCATGGAGAATCACAAGGACCGGGCGGTGGAGGAGGAGGTGGAGATCCTCCAGAAATATTCCAGCCAGCATCTGGGCGCGACCGTGGATTTCGGCAACAACATCGCCATGTGTGACGATCCCATGGATGTGGTCACCAAACTCGCGCCCTTTGCCAAAGCCACCCACATGAAGAACATGGCGGTGCAGAATTATGCCGACGGTTTCCTGCTGTCGGAAGTTCTCTTCGAGGATGGGTTCATGGACATTCCGGCCATGTGGTCGGTCTTGAAAAAGGCCAATCCCGTGATTCGGCCGGTGCATGAAATGATCACCCGCGATCCGCTCAAGGTGCCCGTGCTTACCGATAAATATTGGACCACTTGGCCGGACCGCGGCGGCAAGTTCCTGGCCGACACCATCCGTTTGGTGAACGCCAATCAGAGCAAGAAGCCGCTGCCGCTGCTCAGCAACCTGTCGCCGGAGGCGCAGCTTGCGGCGGAGGAGAGCAACAATCGGCGGTGTTTTGAGTGGGCTCAGAAGGCGCTGGTCTAAGCCAGCCGCTCGCCCAAGCTCGCGGGGCAGTTCCCTTTCGCAGGTCCACTGGACCTGCTCACGGTCGCCACTACGCTGTCGCTAGGCGACCGCGCGCCGGTCACTGTACCGTGAAGTGCATCAGTGTGGTTGAACTATAGGTCTCGCCCGGCCGCACCAGCGTGGAAGGGAAGTTCGGTTTGTTTGGGCTGTCCGGATAGTGTTGGGTCTCCAGCGCGATCCCGTCTGTCGCGCGCAAGGTGGTGCCCGCCGGGCTGACGATGCTGCCATTGAGATTGTTGGAGGAATAGACCTGCACGCCCGGCTCAGTGGTGGAAAGCTCCAGCGTGCGTCCACTCAAGGGATCGCTCACTCGTGCCGCCTGATCCAGCGCGCCCGGCCTGGTCTTGCGCAACACATAGTTATGGTCATAGCCGCGCCCGATCAGCATCTGGGGGTCTGAGGAGCGGATGCGGGCGCCGATTGGCGTGGGCCGGCGGAAATCGAAGGGCGAGCCGGCCACATTGGTGAATTCGCCGGTCGGCACCTGATACTGGTCGGTGGGCGTCACCTGGTCGGCAAACAGGGTCATCAGCTGATTCTCCACGCTGCCTGAACCATTGCCCGCCAGATTGTAATAGGTGTGATTGGTCAGGTTGATCACCGTCGTCTTGTCGGTGGTGGCGCGATAATCGATGCGGAAATCGCTGTTATCGGTCAGGGTATAGGTGACGTCGATAGTGACAGCGCCGGGAAATCCCTGATCGCCATCGGGCGAAGCCAGCCGCAGCACCACGCCGGCATCGCCGGCATTCTGGAAGGTGCGCACCAGGGTGAGGAGGCGGCGGTTATAGGGCGGCGGCCCGCCATGCAGCGTGACGCCATTGGGATTCTGGGTCAGGTCGTAATGCTTGCCCTCGATGGTAACACCATGGCCGATGCGGTTGGCATAGCGGCCGGTCAGCGCGCTCATCGGCCCCGTGGCCTCGATGGCGGCAAGGTCCTTCTGGCAGAGGATGACATTGGCCATCTTGCCGTCCCGTCCCGGCGCCTCCACGTCACAGATGATGCCGCCCCAGTCCAGCACCTGGGCCCGCATGCCGTGATTGTTGGTCATGGTAAAGACATGCACCGTGGCGCCGTCCTTGGTCGTCCCGTAGACCTCGCTCTTTACCGTTCCAGCCCAGGCATGGCCCGCCGCGGAGCCCAGCAGTCCGACAAGAAACAAGCACCTAATCGTCGCGCCGGCTGTCATTTTTCCCCCTGTTCTGCCTGTTTTTCGTATGGCTTTGAGCTCTCCACTCTATAATATTCCGCGCACAGAAAAACAGGTCCAGGGCAAGGAACAGGGAGCGGCCGCCCTTTATTTAGGGCACGGCGGCTTGAATCGGGCGATGATAAGGACTGCTGACAAGCCGTTGATCGTGGTGATGGGCGTGGCCGGCTCGGGCAAGACCACCATCGCAAACGGACTCGCGGAAACACTGGGCGTGCCTTTTGTGGAGGGTGATTCGCTGCATCCCGCCGCCAATGTGAAGAAGATGGCGAGCGGCATCCCCCTGACCGATGATGACCGCTGGCCTTGGCTGGAGGCGATTGGCGAGCGTATCGAAGTGGAGCGGCTCACCGGCCATGGCGTGGTCGTGTCCTGTTCCGCTCTGCGCCATGCCTATCGCGATTGCCTGCGCAAAAAAGTCAACGGTACGGTTCATTTCATCCTGCTGGACGGCTCGCGCGAACTGATCAGCGACCGCATGCGCAAGCGTAAGGGCCATTTCATGCCGCCGGCGCTGCTGGACAGCCAGTTCGCCACCCTGGAAAAACCCACGCCGGACGAGCATGCGGTGATCCTGGATATTTCCCACCCCATACCGGCGCTTTTGTCCGAAGCAACGAGTGCGATCGCGCCGGCGGCCGCGTCATAATCAAGGAACAGGGATGCGCAAATTTACATGGCTTTTTCCGGTAGCGCTTGTGGCAGCGCTGCCCGCTTTGGCGCAGGCGCCGGCAACAAATTCCACCCTGCCGAAATTCCCCACTCCGCCGCCCGCGGTAACGGCCGAGAACAGCATCATCGGTCCGAGCTATGCCGACGCGTCGGAGTCGGTAGCCAATTCGGCGGTGCCGCAAGGCGATGTGCGGGAATTCATCCTGTATTCCGAGGATAGCAAGATCTATCCCGGCATTGTGCGCGTTCATGACATGCAGCGCGATGCGAACGGCAATTATGTCGCGCCTCCCGGCGGCCTATCCGCGCCCGGCCGCTATGAGAGGCATGTCTATGTCTATATTCCCAAACAGCTTGTGCCGGGCACGCCGGCGCCTTTCATGGTGGTCCAGGATGGCCATTCCTATGTAAAGCGGATGGTCAACATCATGGACAATATGATCGCCGCCAAGCGTCTGCCGCCGATCGTCTTGATCCTGGCGGATTCCGGCGGCAGCGACGCGCAAGGCTCCGAGCGCGGGCTGGAATATGACACGCTGTCGGATCGCTATTCCAATTGGGTGGAGCAGGAGTTGCTGCCAGCCGTGTCGCAGCGGTACGGCGTGACCTTCACCACCGATCCGCAAGGCCGCGCCACCATGGGCGGCTCATCGGGCGGGGTCTGCGCCTGGACTATGGCTTGGTACCATCCCGAGCGTTATCACAAAGTGCTGTCTTATTCCGGCACCTTTGTGAACCAGGCTTGGCCGCCGGATCCCAAGACGCCGCGTGGCGGCTGGGAATATCACGCAACGCTGATTCCCAAGACGGCCAAGAAGCCGATCCGCATATGGATGGAAGTCGGGGAAAAGGACAACCGGTTCGATAATCCCGAGGAGAGCTGGCACAACTGGCCGCTTGCCAACAATCGCATGGCCGAGGTGCTCAAGAGGAAGGGCTATGATTATCGCTATGTCTTCGCCATGGGCGCCGGCCATGTCGACAATCGGGTGGTGATGCAGACCTTGCCATCCGCGCTGGAATGGCTATGGCGCGACTATCCGAAATAAGAACGCCGGGCTTCGCACAAGGGGAGAATGATGAAGAACAAGCTGACACTATCTCATATGGCAGGGGCATTTCTGGCTGGCGCGATTGCCTTGGGCCTGCCTGCTTTCGCCCAGCCCGCGCCTGATCCGTCGCTGCCGAAATTCCCCACATCGGCTCCCGCCACGGACGCCCTGACCAGCATCATCAAGCCCGATTTTGCCGACGCGCCGGAATACACTGTCAATCCGTCGGCGCCGCAGGGCGAAGTGCGCGAGTTCATTCTCTATTCCGAGGACAGCAAGATTTATCCCGGCATCGTGCGCATCGAAGGCGATCTTGCCAACAAGCGCGATCCTTACGGCAATCGCCTGCCCTGGCCGGCGGAGCAATTGTCCAGGCCGGGCCGCTATGAACGGCATGTCTATGTCTATATCCCCAAGCAATATGTGCCGGGCACGCCAGCGCCCTTTATGGTGGTGCAGGACGGCCATTCCTATATCAATCGCTTGGCGCCCGTGCTGGACACTATGATCGCGCAGCATCGCGTGCCGGCGATGATCATCGTGGCGCCGGATTCCGGCGGCAGCGATGCGCAAGGCTCCGAGCGCGGATTGGAATACGACACGCTGTCGGACCGCTATTCCAACTGGGTCGAACAGGAGTTGCTGCCCGCGGTGGCGCAGAAATACGGCGTCACCTTCACCAGCGATCCGGAGGGCCGCGCCACGATGGGCGGCTCCTCGGGCGCGATTTGCGCCTGGACCATGGCCTGGTTCCATCCCGAGCGTTACCACAAGGTGCTTTCCTATTCCGGCACCTTCGTCAATCAGGCGTCGCCTCAGGATCCCAAGACACCACACGGCGGCTGGGAGTATCACGCCAGCTTGATTCCCAAGACCGCGAAAAAGCCCATCCGCATCTGGATGGAAGTGGGCGAAAAGGATCTGCATTTCGACGATGCGGAAAATACCTGGCACAACTGGCCCTTGGCCAACAACCGCATGGCGGCGGCGCTGAAGAAGAAGGGCTATGATTACCGCTATGTCTTCGCCATGGACGCGCACCATGTCGACAACCGCGTGGTGCGCCAGACCTTGCCTGCGGCGTTGGAATGGCTTTGGAGAGATTATCCAAGATTCTGAACCTTACTCACCATGGGCGGCCCTGAGCCGCCCATCCAACTTTCTATCACACGGCAAGAAGTTAGATGGCGTTCGTACGCTGGTGCTACTCACCAAGCGCGGCCATGGAGAGTATTGTTTTCTGTCACGATCCTCCTCGCCCACCAGGCCGTGGTCAGCGGCACACTCAACATGGTGACAACCACGCTGGCGGCCACCAGCACGGTCGCGGCGGGCGCCGCCGCCGCATAAGCCGGATTGGCGGCAGCGACCAGTGCCGGCACGGCGGCGGCGTTGCCAGCCGTTGCAGCCGCGGCCAATCCCGCCACGCCCTTGCCACCGCTGACACGGTCCGCCAGGAACATGGCGAGGCTGGAGATCGCCAGCACCACCAGGCCCAGGGCCAGCCCCAAGAGTCCCGCCCGCCACACATTGGCGAGGTTGAGCGAGGCGCCAATGGCGAAAGCGAAGAAGGGAATCAACGCGGGCGCGGCCTTGCCCAGGAAATCGCGCATTTCCCGGTCGAGATTGCCCAAAAGGATGCCGGTGGCCAAAGGCAGGATGGCACCCAACAGCGTCTGCCAGGGAAAGGCGAAAACCCCGCCCAGGGTCATCATCGTGATGAAGGGGCCGGATTCCAGCGACATCAGCGAATAGGCACCCATCTCCTGTGGCGTGCCGTAGCGTCCCATCAGCGCCAAATAGAGTCCCCCATTGGTGTCGTTGATCGCCACGACCACGGCCAAGGTCGACAGCCCCGCCAAGAGCCCGGTCTGCACCGGCTCGGTACCGAGGAAATGCCCCACCACCAAGGCCGCGAGCACGCCCAAGGACACTTTGGCGGCCAGCAGCACGCCGCCTTTGCCGGCGACCTGGGGCAGCGTCTCAAACGGAATGGTGGCGCCCATGCAGACATAGAACACCGCCAGGATCGGCAAGGCGCCGGTGAACAAGGCCCCCGTGAAAGAGCCGAAAAAGCCGGCCGTTCCCGGCGCAAAGGTGGCTATCAGGGCCCCCAGGGTCAAAGGCACGATCACCATGCCGCCGGGTATTTTTTCGATGCCGCGCTTGATCGGCAGGCCCATGGTTCCCCCCATTTTTGCAGGACACTAGCCGCGCCAGGGCTTGGTTGACAGCCAGGACGCGGATAGGGGACGCTTCCCGCCCAAGACGGCAATGTGACCGTCGCAAGGGGATGGGATGACCAGGATCACGCTCAAACTCGCGGTTCTGACCGCGCTGACAGTGCCGGCGGGCGCGCAGCAACTCGCGACCCCGCCGCCGGCTCGCCCCGAACCCCCGCCGGTGTTCAAAGCGATCGAGCCGGGGCCGGTGGTGCCGGATTGGCCATCCTACAATTACGATCGCGAGCGCACCGGCTGGAATCGCGGCGAGACCCAACTCACCAAAAAGACGGTGGGCAAGCTTAAGGCGATGTGGAACAGGCAGCTTCTCACCAACATGCCCGCGCTGGTTCTCTCCACTTTGACCGCGCCCGTGGTCGCGGGAGGCGTGTCCACCCAAGGCGGCGCCAAGGATTTGGTTTTCACGATCGGCATGGACGACACGCTGACGGCCATGGATGCCAATACCGGCGCGATCGTCTGGCAAAAACACTTTGACAACACGATCAAGCCGCTCAGGCCCAGGTCGATCAGCTGCTCCAATACAGAGCAAGCGACCCCCATCATCGATAAGGCCAAGGGCATCATCTATTTCACCACCAGCGACGGAAAGCTGCGCGGCGCCAAGCTGGGCGACGGCTCCGAAGCCATCACGCCCACCGACATGGTGCAGCCCTTCAGCCGCAATTGGAGCCTCAACCTCGTCGATAATGTGATCTACACCACCACGGCGCGCGGCTGCGGCGGCAGTCCCGCCCAACCGGTGGAGTTCGGCACCGTCGCGGCGATGGATGTCTCCGATCCTGCCCATCCGTCGCTGTCGCGCTTCTACACCGGCAAGGGACGTCCTGCCGGTCCCTGGGGCGCCAGCGGCGTGGCCTGGGGCCCGCAAGGCGCCTATGTCGCGACCGCGGACGGGCCCAACAATCCGGGCAGCGGCATTTATGGCGACATGGTGCTGGCGATACGTCCGCATGCCTGGGGCCTGAATGACAGTTTCACGCCATCGCATTGGCGTTACGTCAATTCTCGCGATCTCGACTTCGGTTCTGGCGGCGTGCTGCTGTTTGCCTTCGGCAAGCACAACATCGCCGCAACCGCCTCCAAGGAGTCGGTGATCTATCTGCTGGACGCCGACAATCTGGGCGGCGTGGATCACATGACAGCGCTCTATCAATCGCCGCGCCTGGGCAATGACATCCAGGATTTCCAGGCGCAGGGAGTGTGGGGCAACATGGCTACCATGCTGAGCGATAAGGGAGAGCGCTGGCTCTACACCCCGATGTGGGGCGCGCCGGGCAAGAACGCACCGAAATTCCCCATGACCAATGGCGACGCGCCCAATGGCAGCATCATGGCCTTCAAGGTGGTGGAGAATGCGGGCAAGGTGGAGTTGCAGCCGCAATGGATCTCCCGCGATCTTAATCTGGCGGCGCCGCCGGTGATCGCCAACGGCATCGTCTACGCCCTGCAGACGGCGGAAAGCGCTGTCCAGGTGCCCAAGAACATTTTCAATCCCGACGGCAGCCGCAAACCCGGCTGGTCTCCGGAACAAGGTGCCAATGACCGCATCATGGTGCCGCACGCGACCATGACCTTGTTTGCATTCGACGCGGAAACCGGCAAGCAGCTCTGGTCCAGCGGCAAGGCCATGGACGGCAACACCGTGCACTTCACCCAGCCGGTGGTGGCGATGGGCAAGCTGTTTGTGGTGGACCATGCCGGCCATCTCTGGTCGTTCGGGCTGAGCAATTCACCGCCGGCTTAAGCCTCGCGCCGCTCACCGGCTGAGTTTGTAGAAGGCACAGTCCCGCAATTCGCCGCTTGCGATCGCGACGGCGCGCGTTTCGACGCGGACAAATCCGTTCTTTTCCAGCACCCGCGCCGCCGCTCGATTTGTCGTCTGCACCGCAGCCGCCAGACGTGTCAGGCCCAGACCATCGAAAGCGTGCGCGATCACCGCGCTTACCGCCTCGCTGGCCAGGCCCAGGCCCCAACGGTCGGGCCTCAGCAGGAAGCCCAATTCGGCCGAGCCGGACTCGATCAGGCTGAGATCGATACTGCCGATCGCCTCGCCCTCACGAATCAGCGTCCAGTAGCAACATCGTCCGTCCGCCATTGCCGCTTGCTGCTCGCGCACCAGTTCGTCCACCACCGGCAGACGGGCTATTGTGGAACGATTCCAAAAACGCATGGCCCGCTCGTCGCTCAGGATAGCGAACAAAGCCGGACTGTCGGTCTCTTGCTGCGGGCGAAGCACCAACCGGCCGGTTTTCAGGATCGGAACGAAGGACGGGGCCATGGACAGTCACAAAAAACCGAGAGGCGGCCGGCTGCTTTAGCGCCGTAACCGCCTCTCACTGCCCCCTTCAAACTGGACAGCTGGCCGGGCCCCCAGCCCGAAACCAACAACTCGCGGGGTTTCCCCAAACCGTCCGTCCACGAGCTACGCTAACTGTGCCGGAGACAGGGGTCAGCGCAATGGTTTTGCTTTGGCTCGCTGTTCTTTGCACGGATCATGTGGACTTTTCGCAACAATTGTTACGAACTGCTCGCACAGTGCCGGCTTCACCAAGCGCGAAAGTGCTTGGAGAGCTTCAAGCCTTGGCTCTGATAGTTGGAGCCAAGCCCTTCGCCGTAACTTTCGGGCGGCGGATCGGTTAACCGTTCGAAGATCAGCCGCCCGATGATCTGCCCATGCTCCAGGATAAAGGGAACTTCGCGGGAGCGCACTTGAGAGCCTGATTTTCCCGGCTGCTTCCAGCCGGGAAAATCAGGCTCTAGGACGCCGCGCGCCGATGGCGGTTTGCCCGACACATAGCCGAAGCCGGGATCAATGAAGCCGGCATAGTGAACACGGAACTCGCCCACCAACGGATTCAAGGGGACCATCTCTGCTGCATGGTCGGGCGGGATCGTCACCTGTTCGCGGCTGACCAGGATGTAGAATTCGTCCGGGTCCAGGACCATGTCACCGCGCAGATTGGCTTCGATCGGCTCCCAATAGTCGGCCGGGTCCAGCGCGCCCACCCTGTCCACATCGATCAGCCCGCTTGGCGCGGAAGCCGATGCGCTCACCCCATGTCGGTTCTGATGGCGCCCTACGCAGTTGGCCAGGGCTTGAAGTGCTTTGCCAGAGCGACACCTTGACCCTGGTAGTTTGATGATATGCCAGAACCATATACTTGGTCGGTTGGGCCACTCGCGAGCCGGCTATAGCTCAACCAACCAACAGTCTGTCCGTGCTCCAGCATGAATGACACACCATATGATCTGACCTCAAGGACAGCGCGGCTCCCCTCAGCCTTGCCATTCCAACCAAAGCCGGGGTCGAAGAAGCCAGCATAGTGGACACGAAATTCGCCCGATGCCGAATCGTAAGGGACCATTTCTGCCGCGAGATTCGGGGGTACGCCCACTTCCTCCCGAGTAGCCAAGATGTAGAACTCCCCGCGGTCCAGATAGAGACGACCGCTGCCATGCTCGATTTTTTCCCAGAACTCCCGGGGGTCATAGAAGCCCACTTTTTCGATATTAATCGTGTTGGTTGTCTTTTTGGCTTTGTACCCGACGATTCCACCAGGGCTTTCGCCCACCAAATCGACCGTGACGGGCACATGGTTGCCTCGCAAAGGCAACAACTTCCCGGCTGGCTTGATCAGTTGCCCTTTTGCGTAGAGGTCCTGCAGTCCTCCTACAGTGTCCTTCGGGACGCCATGTGAAATGCCACGATGAAACCTAAGCTGGTTTAGACGGCACCCTTGTTTAACAACAATGCTAAAAGCTTGAGGTGCCACTTCCAAGT
>DATHLY010000088.1:0-5704 GCA_035487655.1 Rhizomicrobium sp.
CGTCGTGATGGTCGTGCGACAGCGGCACCAGCGAGGCATGGCGGCCTTTGAGGGTGACAGGAGTGAGGAACGAAGACTTGGCCATGCAATTATCGACTTCTTGAACGAGAGACGAAATCCAATCCCCCTCCCCTTGCGGGAGGGGGGACAAAGCTACGCCTTCACCGCCATCTTGATGGGCCCCTCGGCTTTGCCGTGGATGAACTGCTCCACATAGGGATTGCCGCTGTGGTCGATCTCCTTGGTCGGACCCTGCCAGATAATCTTGCCGCCATAGAGCATGGCGATGCGATCGGAAATCTTGCGCGCCGACACCATGTCATGGGTGATGGAAAGCGCGGTGGCCCCCACATCCTTCACCGTGGAGATGATCAGGTCGTTGATGATGTCGGCCATGATCGGGTCGAGGCCAGTGGTGGGCTCATCGAAGAAGATGATTTCCGGATCGGCGGCGATGGCACGCGCCAGGCCGACGCGCTTCTGCATGCCGCCCGACAATTCGGCGGGCGAGAGGAACGCCACATCCTCGGTCAGACCCACCTTGGCCAGCTTCTGGATTGCGATGTCGCGTGCCTTGGCGCGGGCCACGCCGCGTCCCTGGATCAGACCGAAGGCGACATTCTCCCAGACCGGCAGACTGTCGAACAGCGCACCGCCCTGGAACAACATGCCGAATTTGCGCATCACCTTGTCGCGCGCCGCGCCATTGATGTGGGTGACGTCCTCGCCATCCACCAGGATGGTACCTGCGTCGGGACGCAGGATGCCCAGGATGGACTTGATGGTGACCGATTTGCCGGTGCCCGAGCCGCCGATGATCACCACCGAGGATTGTTTCTCGATGATCAAGTCCACGCCATCCAGCACCACCTTGGGGCCGAAGCGCTTCTTGACGCCGATGAGCTGAATCTTCGCAGTCATTTGTGGAACAGAAGCGCGGTCAGGACATAGTCGGCGGCCAGGATCAGGATGGAGGAGGCCACCACCGCATTGGTGGTGGCATTGCCCACGCCCTGGGCCCCGCCCTTGGAATTGAAACCGTTGTAGCAGCCCATCAGCGCCACGATGAAGCCGAACACGGCCGCCTTGATCAGGCCGGAAGTGATGTCGTCGTGATGGGCGAAGTCCACCGTGTTCTTCAGATAGCTGGTGCCGTTGAAATCCAGGCTGTAGACCGACACCACATAACCGCCCAACACGCCGATGGAATCGCCGATCGCGGTCAGGATGGGCATGGAAATTACCGCCGCCACGATGCGCGGCACCACCAGATATTTGACCGGATTGGTGGCAAGCGTGGTCAGCGCGTCGATCTGCTCGGTCACCTTCATGGTGCCAATCTCGGCTGCGATGGCCGCCGCCACGCGGCCCGCGATCATCAGGCCGGCGATCACCGGCCCCAGTTCGCGCGTGATGCCCAAGACCACCACTTGCGGCACGATCGCCTCGGCGCCGAAACGGTTGCCGCCCAAATAGATTTGCAGCGCCAGGACCCCGCCGGTGAAGAACGCCGTCAGCCCCACCACCGGCAGCGAGTAATAGCCGATGCGCATCATTTGACCCAGGATCAGACGGGTATAGATGGGCGGTGACACTATCGCCGCCAGCGCTTGGCCGGTGAACTGGGCCAAGCGTCCGATATGGGCCAGCACCGTCAATGTGGCGCGGCCGATGCTTGCAAAGAAGTTCATTATCCCTCGTAGATCCTTGGCACCCGGCGCAGCCGGGTGAGGATTTCATATTCGTTGGTGCCGGCGCGCCCGGCCACTTCACCCAGGGTGATGGTATCGCCCATCACTTCGACCGCTTCGCCCACATGCGGCTGGGTGGCCAGATCGCTCACATCCAAAGTCATCAGATCCATGGAGACGCGGCCCACCACCGGCACGCGCACGCCACGGATGGCGGCCACGCCCTTGTTGGACATGGCGCGGGGAATGCCGTCGGCATATCCAAGCGCGATGGTTGCGATCATGCTGGGCCTTTTGGCGCGGAACGTGGCTGCGTAGCCAACGCTTTCGCTTAAGTCAATTCGGCGGACCTGCAGCACGCGGGCGGTGAGGACGGCTGCGGTCTGCATCAGGTTCGGCTTTGGGGAAGTATGAGCCTCAGAAGGACCGCCTTCCGGCTGCTGCGGGTCGGCGCCATAGAGCGCCACGCCCGGCCGCACCAGATCGAAGTGATAGTCGGGTGAAATCATCGCGCCGTGACTGGCGGCAAGGCTGGCCGGCGCCGGCGGCAGCATGGCCAGCGCCTGGCGGAAGCGGGACAGCTGCTCGGCATTCATCTTGTTGGCGGGCTCGTCGCCGCAGGCGAGATGGCTCATCACCAGAACCAGATTCAATCCGGCAAGCCGCTTGCCATGCTCCGCCGACAGGATCGCCAATTCGTCGCTCGGCAGACCCAGCCGGTTCATGCCGGTATCGACATGCAGCACCGCATCCAAGGCACCTGAGCCCGCGCCCGCCGCTGCCGACCAGGCGGCGATCTCAGCCAGGCTGTTCAAAACCGGTGTCAGGGAATAGCGGATCAGCGCCGGCACGGAGTCCGGATGGGCGCCATCCAGCACAAAGACGCGCGCCCGTGGCAACAGCGCACGCAGCGCGACGCCTTCCTCAAGGCGCGCCACAAAAAAAGAATCGCATCCGGCTCCGGCGAGTGCCGGCGCCACCTTCGCCGCGCCCTGACCATAGGCATCGGCCTTGACCACAGCCGCCACCGCCGTGGGACCGGTCAGGCGGCGATAGCTGCGATAGTTGGCGACAATCGCCCCGAGCCGCACTGTCAGCCGCGCGGCTTCGAAGTCCCCGGTGAGATTTTCTGCCCCCATGCGCGCAGAATGACCGGCAGCCGATATCGCGTCCATTGCTGATCGCCCCTTCAATTATCGCCTGTCGCGGATCGCATGCCCGGTGTCGCGTGCAGGCAGGGCGTGTTCTGCAGGATGGGGCAGCCGCCCTGCCCCGGAATGACGCCGCTGCGCACCTGCGCCGTGACCTGGTCGGCGCCAGAATTGACGTTGAATTCGGTGTCGGGCGCTTCCTTGAGCCGCGGCAGCTGGCTCCTGGGGATCATCACCAATGTGCCATTGGGCAGCTTGACGCCGCGCCAAGGATAAATCCCGCAGCGCTGGCGCTCGACCATGGTGAGATGTTCCCAACTGCCGGCACTGCAGGCAAGCTCGCGCCCCACAGCGCCCAGCACATCGACCGGTCCCTGATTGGCGCCAGGCTGGTTCTCGTTTGGCTCCTGGATCGGCGGCGGCTTGGGAATTGCGATCGGGGGCGCGATCATGCGCGGCGCCGTATTGATCAGAGGCTGGGGATTGATGGTCTGCCGTTCCAGCTGGTTGTTGCCCGCCTTGGGCATGAGCAGGATGGTCTCGACAATGGGGCGCTCGCGGAAGTCGAAGGGACGGATGCCCAGGACGAAGCTGAAGAAGAACAGGACATGCAGCAGCGCCACCAGCGCCCAGGCGGTGGTGCGCCACAGATTCTTCCGTCGCCGTTCATCCGCCCCCAAGGGGCTGGTTCCGGGACGCAGGAAGGGGTGCGTCAGAACAATTGCGTTGGCCAAGCCTGGTAATCCGTCACAAACGCTTCCCCAGTACCCATCGTATAAGTGCCCCACCATATAGAAGCGGGCATGCGTACAAAACAGGTCCGGAGCCGCCGGGAAGGGGGTCGGAATGGCGGAAAACCAGCAAAAATGCTAACGCAACTGTCATGCGAACCTATCTGATCAACCTGGCTCGGCGCACCGACCGGCTGACGGCCATGGAACGGCGAGCCGGGTTGCTGGGCCTTGATCTGGATCGGGTGGAGGCGGTGGATGGCAAATCCGCGGGGAGCAGCGCCATCGACCGCTGGTTTGCGCCGGGGGGGCCGTTGGGGCAAATCCCCATGGGTGATAAGGCCTGCCTTCTGTCCCACCGCCTGGCCTGGGAGCGGTTCCTGGCCACGCCCGACCGCCATGCCGCATTTTTGGAAGACGATGTGCGCTTGAGCCCCGGCGCGGCTGCCCTGCTCGTCGACGACGGCTGGATACCGGCCTCTGCGACCGTGGTGAAGCTGGAACACTATGGGCCCAGAGGTCAGCGCGTGCTGATGCGTGACATGTGTGCGGTTCAAATGGGCTTCCAATCGTCAGGCTTCCAATTGGGCCGCATGCTGTCGCGTCATACCGGTGCCGCTGCCTATATCCTGTCGCGCGCGGCCTGCGAACTGCTCTTGCGTG
Organism: Rhizomicrobium sp.; assembly: GCA_035487655.1. Classification (GTDB taxonomy): domain Bacteria; phylum Pseudomonadota; class Alphaproteobacteria; order Micropepsales; family Micropepsaceae; genus Rhizomicrobium. The sequence goes on from DATHLY010000088.1 coordinate 4,237, forward strand.
AGACGTGTTTCGACCTGCCGGTGGATCATCTCTTGTTCAATCCCAACAATTCGAAACTGTTCGCCCGGCTTTCGCCCTGGCAGCTGGTGCCGGCCATTGCGCGGCAAGAGGAATTCGTCGGCGAAAAATCCGACATCGAAACGACGCGTATGGGCTTACGTGCCTTCAGCTTGGGCTATGCCAGACGCGAGGCGGTCCGATTTGCTTATGACTTGAAACTGCTGCCCCGCCAATTCGCGGCCGTGCTGCGAGGCGCGAAATTCGTTGCCATGACGACGTCTGATTAGTGTCATCAAGTTCAAATTTGCTCATACCCTCCCTCTCCCCTTGAGGGGTGAGCCGGAAGAGCGAAAGATCCAGTGGACCTTTCGCCCGGCGAACGCCGCAGCAGCGCGCGTTTAAGCGCGCTGCGAGGCTGGGCCAGGCATCCGGGAATTTGGCAGATGAGCGGTAAAAAAATCGACGGACATCCCGGCCGCTCGCCCAAACTCGCGGCGTTCGTCGCTCGAATTGGTCCACTGGACCATTTCGTTCGCTTTGCGAACCGCTCCTCACCCCTTCACCAGCAAAGCACCCTTCACGTTTTGGGACGGGGTGAAATTTGTCAAGATGGGAGTTTCAGATTGCTAATGCCTTAGAGCAGTGACAGTTTCATCCGCTTTGTCGCTGAACCGCGTGTAACGTCCCTCGAATACAAGTTCGATAGAACGCGTAGCGCCATGGCGATGTTTTTCAACCATCACTTCTGCCAAATTTTCGATGCGCTCCATCTTATCCTGCCATTTAACGAACTCGTGTGCATCAGATTCATCGGGTTTGCGCGACTTTAGATAGTAAGCCTCCCGATAGACAAACATCACCACGTCCGCGTCTTGCTCAATCGAACCGGATTCACGCAAGTCTGATAGAACCGGCCGCTTGTCATCGCGCGCATCAACACCGCGAGATAGCTGCGATAAAGCTAGAACTGGCACATTTAGTTCTTTCGCAAGAGCCTTAAGTCCCTTCGTAACTTCGGTAATCTCCTGAACCCGATTTTCAGCTCTCCGCGAGGGCTCAATGAGTTGCAAATAGTCAATAATTATCAAACCAATGTTCTTCTCTCGCTTCAGGCGACGAGAACGGGCCGCTATCTGAGCAATGGAAATGCCGCCGGTATCATCGATATAAAGCGGTAAGGTCGAAAGTTCCTGTGAAGCGAGGACAAAGCTCTCCCATTCCGTGTCGTTGAATTTCCCATTGCGAATTTGCCAGACTTCAATTTTGGCTTCCTCAGACAAAATACGGGCGGCCAACTGTTGCGCCGCCATTTCCAGGCTAAAGAACAAGACGGGCGCACCTCTTGGATATTCGGCCTGCTGTTGCAGGTCCTTTATCCACGTCTTGGCGGCATGGACGGCCATGTTCGTGCCGAGCGCCGTCTTGCCCATGCCGGGACGACCCGCCAGGATCAGAAGGTCCGAGGGCT
>DATHLY010000089.1:0-2164 GCA_035487655.1 Rhizomicrobium sp.
GGGCGATGACGCGATAGATTTCCTGCATCGCCGGCGAACGGCCAATCAGCGGCAGGCGCTCGTCCGACGCTTCGATGCTGTTGTCGCGCTTGGTCTGCGGGCTCGCCAGCGCGCGACCCACGACATTGGTCAACTCCTTCAGGTCGAAGGGCTTGGGCAGGTATTCGAAGGCGCCCCGTTCCGCGGCAGTGATGGCGGTCAACAAGGTGTTCTGCGCGCTCATGACCAGGATGGGGAGCTCCGGACGCATGCGTTTGATTCTTGGAATCAGGTCGAAACCGGATTCATCCGGCAGCACCACATCGGTGATCACCAGATTGCCCTCTCCCGCCGAGATCCAGCGCCATAGCCCGGCCGCGGTGCCGGTGGTGCGCACGTCATAGCCGGCGCGTCCCAAAGCCTGGTTCAGCACCGTGCGGATCGCGCTATCGTCGTCGCAGACAAGAATGGTCGCCGGCATGCTCAACTTTCTCCACCGCGCGCTTGCGGCAGCAACACGCGAATAATGGTGCGCCCCATGACCGAGTCGCATTCGACAACGCCGCCATGGTCCCCCACGATCTTGGCCACCAGCGCCAGCCCCAGGCCGGAGCCGCGTACTTTGGTGGTGACAAAGGGATCGAAGATGTAGGGCAGAAGATCGGCGGGGACGCCCGAGCCATTGTCGCGCACCGTCACCTCCAGTGGCAGCGACACACGTTCGCCGGCGACGCCGGCGCCGAATTTCACACCGGGCCGGTAGCCGGTGGTCAGCGTGATCTCGCCGCCTTTTTCCGGCAGGGCATCGGCGGCGTTGCGCACCAGATTCAGGAAAACCTGGATCAGCTGGTCGCGATCACCCAAGACCGGCGGCAGCGAAGGATCGAAAGTCTCAAGAATGGAGACACCGCGGGCGAAACCGGACTCCGCCACCTTGCGCACCCGATCCAGTACTTCGTGAATATTGACGGGATGCCGGGAAAAGCCGCGGGTGTCGCCAAAGCTCTCCATCCGGTCGATCAAGCCGCGGATGCGGTCGCTCTCGGCAATGATGAGCTGGGTCATCTCGCGTTCTTCGGGCGCCAGCGCTTCTTCCAGCAGCTGCGCTGCGCCGCGAATGCCGGCCAGCGGATTCTTGATTTCGTGCGCCAGGACCGCCGCCATGCCGTGCATCGAGCGTACCGCCCCGCGCGCCATCAGCTGGCGGTCCATACGCTGGGCAAGGCTGCGCTCCTGGAAGGTTAAGAGCATGGCGCCTTCCGGTTCCGGTACCGGCGTCACGGTCACATCGGCGATACGCTCGCCATGGCGCGGAGTCGAAAGATCGATGTCACGCTCTGCTGCCGAGGCGTTGCGCTCCGCTGCCTGGCTGACGAGCTGGAATAGCGGGGAATGTGGCGCGATCAGGTCCCCCAATGTCTGTTTGCGCAACATCGGCAAGCCTGTGTCGAAGAACTGCTCCGCAGCCGGATTGGCGTAAATCACCTCCGTCTTGCTGCCCAGCAGCACAATGGGCATGGGCAAGGCGTTGGCGATGGTGCCACTTCCCGATTCGGCCTGTGCTGCGCTGCGCAACTGTTGCAGAACTCCGGTCAATAGATCTGCCTATTATCTGAGCAAAACTCCTACAAGATGATAATATAGGCATTATACCGCAAAGCAACAAATATCGCCGTGGTCATCCGTAAATGTTAGGCAGTGAACCGGTTCTCGAGAGATCCCCATGTCGCGCATTGCCGTCCTGATTGTGGCCGCCGGAAAGGGCGAACGCGCCGGGACAAGCCTTCCCAAACAATATGAACGCCTGGCCGGCCAGCCCATGTTGCGCCGGACGGTTCAGGCCTTTGCCAGCTATCCGGTGCGGGTGGTGATTGGCGCGGGGCAGGAGGAAATCGCGGCAGCTGCACTGGCAGGCCTCCCCCTGCCCGCGCCGGTCATTGGAGGAGCCACCCGCCAGGAATCGGTACGACTCGGACTGGAGGCGTTGGCCGACGACGGGCCCGATCATGTGCTGATCCACGACGCGGCGCGGCCGCTGATCTCTTCCAAGGTCATTTCCGCTGTCGTGGCGGCTTTGGAGTCGGGCGCGGACGGCGCCCTGCCCATGGTGGCCGCCAGCGACACATTGCGGCGCCAGGATGCGGACGGACGCTGGACATTGGTGCCGCGGGACAAGCTTTATCGC
>DATHLY010000090.1:0-3930 GCA_035487655.1 Rhizomicrobium sp.
GGTGGCCAGGCGACGCCCATGACCTATATGTGGAAGGGCAAGCAGTATGTCGTCATCGCAGCTGGCGGCCATGCCAAGCTGGGCACCAAGCGCGGCGACCAGGTAATTGCCTTTGCCCTGCCGGATTGAGCTGCCCTCCTAAAACGGATGTTAGGCGCAATCTTGACATGATGGCGGAGCAGGCTGGGGCCCTGATCTGAGGGAGTGCGAGCCCATGGTCATCACGATGGACGACCGCCGTAGAGGATTTGAATCCAAATGGGTGCATGACGCGGAGCTGCGCTTTCAAGTGGAAGCGCGGCGCAACCGTGCGCTAGGCGAATGGGCAGCATCGAAGAAGGGCCTTACGGGTGCGGCGGTGGAAGACCTTGTCGCCAGTGTCATCGCCGCCGATTTCGAGGAAGTGGGCGACGAAGACGTGTTCCGCAAGCTCAGGTCCGAATTGGATGCGTCGGTGTCCGATGCCGCTATCCGCGAGAAGATGCGCGAATGCCTGCAAGCTGCGATGGGTGAGGAGCGCCGGGACGCCAAATAGACTTACGCGAAAGATATTTTTGTTCCTCTCCCCTTGAGGGAGAGGAAGAAAAATCATTGGGTTAGCGGAGCGAAAGCGACGCTCAACCCATTGATTTTTCAGGTGAGGGGTGAGTCAGTGACTACGCACCCCTCACCAGCAAAATCTAAGCACTTAGCTCCGCATACCCTTCGCTAAGTGCAAGATTTTGCGTCCTCTCCCACATGGGGAGAGGAGAGACATAAACGGATACTAATCGCCAAACACGCGCCTAAAAATCGTGTCCACCTGTTTGAGGTGATAGCCCAGGTCGAACATGGCCTCCAGCTTGGCGGCCGGCAGCGCCTTGGAGACTTCCGGATCGGCTTTCAGCAAATCCAACAGATTGCCTTCGCCGTTCCAGGTGCGCATGGCGTTCTTCTGCACCAGCCGGTAACTGTCCTCGCGCGGCAGGCCGGCCTGGGTCAGCGCCAGCAACACACGCTGGCTGTGGACCAGCCCGTGGGTGGCATCCAAATTCTTCTGCATGCGCTCTGGATAGACCACCAGCTTCTCGATCACGCCGCTCATCCGGGCGAGCGCGAAATCCAGGGTGATGGTGGCGTCGGGGCCGATGTAACGCTCGACCGAGGAATGCGAGATGTCCCGTTCATGCCACAGTGCCACATTCTCCATCGCCGGGATGGCATAGCTCCGCACCATGCGCGCCAGGCCGGTGACGTTTTCCGACAGCACCGGATTACGCTTGTGCGGCATGGCGGACGAGCCCTTCTGTCCGGGCGAGAAATATTCCTCGGCCTCCAGCACTTCAGTGCGTTGCAGATGACGGATCTCGACCGCAAGCCTTTCCAGCGACGAAGCCACCACACCCAGCGCGGCGAAATAGGCGGCATGGCGGTCGCGCGGGATCACCTGGGTCGAGACCGGCTCGACCTTCAGGCCCATCGCCTTGGCGACATGCTCTTCCACGCGTGGATCGATATTGGCAAAGGTGCCGACCGCGCCGGAAATGGCGCAGGTGGCGATCTCGTCCCGTGCCGTCACCAGTCGGGCTCGCGCGCGGGTGAACTCGGCATAATAGGTCGCCAGCTTGACGCCGAAAGTGGTGGGTTCGGCATGGATGCCGTGGCTGCGCCCGATGGTGGGCGTCATCTTGTATTCGAAGGCGCGTTTCTTGAGCGCGGCCAGCAGGGCGTCGGCGTCTTCGATCAAAATGTCGGCGGCGCGGGCCAGCTGCACATTCAGGCAGGTGTCCAGCACATCCGATGAGGTCATACCCTGATGCACAAAGCGCGCTTCTGGTCCCACGATTTCCGCTAGGTGTGTGAGGAAGGCGATCACATCATGCCTGACCTCGCGCTCGATCTCATCGATGCGGGCGACGTCAAAGGTGACGTTCTTGCCTTTTTCCCAGACTTTTTTTGCGGCCTCCTTGGGCACCACGCCCAGTTCCGCCAGCGCGTCGGTGGCATGCGCCTCGATCTCGAACCAGATGCGGAATTTGGTCTCGGGCGACCAGATGGAAACCATCGGAGCGCGGGCATAGCGGGGGATCATGGAGACACCTGAGAAACTCCCCGGCTTCTAGCAGCCGCAGAGGCCGCGGCCAAGCGTTTGACAAGCTCTCCGCTTGGGTCTGGAAATAGGGGAAAATAGGGAAAGAAATGCCTGCCATGCCCAACCGTCGAGCCGTTCTGGGAGGTGCTTGTCTGGCGACCCTTGCCGGGGCCGCCCAGGCCGCCACGGGCGCGGTTCGGGCGCTGGGCAAGGCGGCCGGGCGTGTCGCGGTCACCGGGGTCGAAAGCTTCGACATCCAGATGCCCACCCCGCGCGGGTCCAGGTTCGTGCCCACCTATCTGGGCCTGACGCCGGGACGCAACAATGTGGTGAAGGTGACCACCAGCGCGGGCGTGACTGGCTACTCCTTCCTGGGCGCGGCGCTCGGCGAAGCCGAAGCGGCGCGAGCGATGTTGACTGGCGCCAATCTCTTCGCGGTGGATGCTCATGTGAAGCGCGGGCTGGGCCCGGCGGTCGAGGAGGCTGTGTGGGACGCGATTGGCAAAATCGCGGGCCAGCCACTGTGCCGATTGATGGGCGGCGCCAGGATCGAGCGGGTGCCCGTCTACTTCACCTATGTCTGGCCGGTACCGGAAGATCAGGTGCCGCCGCGCGAACAGGGTCAACAGGCAGCCAGACTTGCCGCCTTGGGCTTCAAGGCCATGAAGATCCAGATCATGCGCACGGATTATCACGGCGATGTCGAGGCCGTGCGCGAAATGCTGGCGCAAGGCGGGCCGGGCTTTCGCGCCATGGTGGATCGCACGGCCGGCGCCAGGGGACTGTGGAGCTACGACCAATCGCTGGAAATTGCGCGGGCGCTGCAAGCGGCCGGCTGCTATTGGCTGGAAGAGCCGCTGGCGCGCGATGATTATGACGGTCCGGCGCGCCTGTGCCGCGAGGTGGATATGCTGATCACTGGCGGCGAAGGCTGGCAAGGATTGGGCCCCTTCCTGAAAGGGCTCCAGGCCAAGACCTATGACATCCTGCAGCCCGAGATGCGGGTGTGTGCCGGTCCCTTGACCATGCGTAAGATCGGAGCCTTGTGCGAAGCTTTTGGCGTGCCGATCGCGCCGCATGCAGCAACCGGTCTGGCACTGGCGGGGCGGTTGCAAGTCAGCGCCGCCATGGGTTCGGTCTATCAGGAAGTGGGCACATTCCAGCCGGATACGCTGCCGTCCGACGTCAATGCGCCTTTTCTCCCCATTCTCCATGACGAGCAGCCCTTCGCTTTCGAGAATGGCGAAGCGGTGGTGCCGCAATATCCCGGCCTTGGTTTGAATGTGGACGAAAAGGCGCTCGAGAAATTCCGCGTCGCAGGCTTTGAGCGGCGCGGCACCAAAGGGATCACGGACCGTTAGGTTCCTGCCTGGCTAGATGAACGAACTGTTCCGGCTCACCAATACCGTCCGTCGCGATCCCAAGATCGAGGCTTGGTATTTCGACTTCGCCGATCCGATCCGCTTGATGACGCGGCCATGGTTCGAGCGCATGCGCGGCTTGGGCCCCGATGTCCGCGAAGTTTTCCACGACGGATGTCCGGTCGCCTGTGTGGCGGATGCGCCGTTTGGATATGTCAACGCCTTCAAGTCGCATGCGAATGTTGGATTCTTCTATGGTGCCATGCTGGTGGATCCCGCCGACCTGCTGGAGGGCGCGGGCAAGCGCATGCGCCATGTCAAGCTGCGCCCCGGTCAGGAGGTGAATCTTACGGCTTTGGACGCCTTGATCCTGATCGCCTATTACGACATCCGGCGGCGCCTGGTCCCCCAACCCGAAACTTAAGTCACGTAGTTGAAACCGGTTTGCTGCAAAAGCGGCAGCGTCGCCAATGCGCCCGGCGTCAGGATGACGCCTGG